>NZ_JBMNDR010000031.1:0-61084 GCF_052543235.1 Streptomyces sp. SAS_272
CGTGGGGGCACCGCTGAATTTGCCCCCGTGACCGCGTTTACCGATGCAGACGTCCCGGGCCGCTCCGGCCCCACCGCCACCGTCGAGGCCGACCCGCGTGAGGTCGGCCGGGTGCGCACCGAGTACTCCCCCGCGCACGACGGCGACCCGGACCCCGGCGAGATCGTGTGGACCTGGGTGCCGTTCGAGGAGAACGACGGCCGGGGCAAGGACCGTCCGGTGCTCGTCGTCGCCCGGGAGCCGGGCGGCACGGTCCTGGCCGTGCAGCTCTCCAGCAAACGGCACGACGGCGACCGGGAATGGGTGGCCATCGGCAGCGGGCCGTGGGACCGGACCGGCCGCGACTCCTGGGTGGACGTCGACCGCGTGCTGCGGCTGCACGAGGACGGCATGCGCCGTGAGGCCTGCGCGCTGGACCGGATGCGGTTCAACCTGGTGCGGCAGCGCCTCCACGAGCGCTACGGCTGGACCTGAGCACCCGTCCGGCCGAACGCGTGCCCGAAGGCGGCACGGACCGTGCCGCCCGGCGTCCGGTCCGGCGCCCCGAAGACCACGTGGGTGAACCTGTGCTCGAAGCGGCCGCCGGCCGCCGGCCGGGCCCGGAACGCCTCCGCCACCTGTGCGGGGTCGTTGCGGAACACCCCGCAGCCCCAGGCGCCCGGCGCCAGGCGGCGGCAGCCGTGCGCGGCGGGCGTCTCCAGGACCCGTTCGGCGCGGGCCTCCAGGCTGCTCGCGCCGGTGACGTCGACGCGCAGGTCCACCGGCGGGGCCGCGGGCACGTCGACCGGTCCCGGTCCCCTCGTCCGTGTGCCGGCCCGGGCGGCCTCGACCGCCGCGGTGAGGGACACCTCGCGCCCGTCGGACGCGCGAGAGCCGCCGGCGGCCACGATCCGCTCCGTAGCCCGGGCGATGCCGCGCAGTCGCGCACTCATGGGGCCACCCCCGTGGACCCCGTGAGCGCGCGCCGCGCGGTCGCTCCCGGCCCGCACCGCGCCTCGCGCCGCACGCAGCGCGCCTCCGCCGTCGAGCTCATGCACGCATCGTGAGCGATCCTGGACATCGTGTGCAACAGGATTTTCCGGTGCCCGGCCCCTGTCGCGCATGCTCCGGGTCCGTCCGGGAAGCAGCTCTGAGGCAGCGGGAAACCGGCGGTGAACCGGTGGAGAATCGCCACGGAATCCGGGCTTCACGGTCCTGAAAGTCCCGATGTGCACCCTTGTGCGAATCGGATCGAGGGTCTTGGGTGGAACGAGCTCTACCGGTCCGGCCGCACCGAGGCCGGACCGGTGGCATGGTGGAATCTCAGGAGGATCCCGACATGTCCGACTCGGTCAGCGACTGTACGAACGGAGCAGAGCCGCGCAGCGCCCTCACCGAAGCCGAGGTGGAGGCGCTGGTCAGGGGAATCTGCTTCAAGACCGGCCCGCCCCGCACCATCGGGGTCGAGGTGGAATGGCTCGTCCACGAGCTGCACGCGCCGCAGCTCCCCGTCACACCCGAACGACTCGAAGCGGCCTACGCCGCACTGCGGGACGTGCCCCTCTGCTCGCCGCTCACCGTCGAGCCCGGCGGCCAGCTGGAGCTGAGCTCGCCGCCCGCCGCCTCCCTCATGGAGTGCGTGCACACCGTCTCCGCCGATCTGGCCGCGGTCCGCGCGACCCTGCGCGAGCAGGGACTCGCCCTCGCCGGCATCGGCACCGACCCCTGGCATCCACCGCGCCGGTTCCTGCACGAGCCGCGCTACGACGCCATGGAGGCCTGCCTCGACCGCACGGGACCTGCGGGCCGCGCGATGATGTGCACCTCGGCCTCCGTACAGGTCTGCCTGGACGCCGGGTACGAGGAGCCGGGCCCCCTCGGGCACGGGAGGCGCTGGTGGCTGTCGCACACGCTGGGCGCGGTGCTGACGGCGGCCTTCGCCAACTCCCCGCTGCTCGGCGGCGTCCCCACCGGCTGGCGCTCCACGCGGCAGCTGCTGTGGATGGAGATCGGCGCCGGCCGTGCGGGAGGTCCGGCCATGAACGGCGATCCGCGCGCGGCCTGGGCGCGGCACGTGCTGGACGCGCCGGTGATGTGCGTCCGGCGTGCCGAGGGCGCCTGGGAGGTGCCCGACCGCCTCACCTTCCGGCAGTGGACCCGATCGGGTGAGCCGACCCGGGAGGATCTCGACTACCACCTCACCACCTTGTTCCCGCCGGTCAGACCGCGCGGCCATCTGGAACTGCGCATGATCGACGCGCAGCCCGGCGACGACGGCTGGATCGTGCCGCTCGCCGTGACGACGGCCCTGTTCGAGGACCCCGAGGCCGCCGAGTTCGCCTACCGCGCGGTCAAACCGCTGGCCGAGCGGGCCCGGCCGCTGCCGGCCCCGCACAATCCGCTGTGGATGGACGCGGCCCGGCACGCGCTCACCGACCCCGAACTGCACGAGACGGCGGTCGCCTGCTTCGGCGCGGCCTTGCGGGCCCTGCCCCGCCTCGGCGCCGACGACACCGTGCTGGCGGCCGTGACGGACTACCGGGACCGCTATGTCCTCAAGGGGCGCACCCCCGCCGACGACCAGCTCGACCGCCTGCGCGGCACGGACGCCCGCGCGCACGGGAAGGACCTCCGCCCATGACCGAGCCCGCCCTGGACGCGGAGCCCACACCCGGCGCGGCCGCCGTGTCCGCCTCGAACACGGCCGCCCCGGACCCGGACGTGCTGCGCGCCCGCGCACTCGCCTCGCTCACGACGGCCCGCGCCCGCACGACGCTGCTGACCACGTGCGTCGAGGAACCCGACCTCACCGCCCAGCACTCCCCGCTGATGTCCCCGCTGGTGTGGGACCTCGCCCACATCGGCAACCAGGAGGAACTGTGGCTGCTGCGGGCGGTGGCCGGCCGGGAGGCGATGCGCCCCGAGATCGACGGCCTGTACGACGCCTTCGAGCACTCGCGCGCCGAACGCCCCACGCTGCCCCTGCTGCCCCCCGCCGAGGCCCGACGGTACGCGGCGGAGGTACGCGGCCGGGTCACCGACGTGCTGGAGTCCGCCGACTTCCACGGCACCCGGCTGACGGAGGCCGGCTTCGCCTTCGGGATGATCGCGCAGCACGAACAGCAGCACGACGAGACCATGCTGATCACCCATCAGCTCCGCACCGGGCCGCCGGTGCTCACCGCCCCCGATCCCGAACCGGTCCCGCTGTTCACCGGCCCGGCCGAAGTGCTCGTCCCCGGCGGCCCGTTCACCATGGGCACGTCCGGCGAGCCCTGGGCCCTGGACAACGAACGCCCGGCCCACCGGCGGGAGGTGGCCCCCTTCCACATCGACACGACCCCGGTGACGAACGCGGCCTACCAGGCGTTCATCGAGGACGGCGGCTACGACGAGGAGCGCTGGTGGACGCGGGAGGGCTGGGCGCACATCCGCGGGCACGGCATCCACGCGCCCTTGTTCTGGCGCAGGGACGGCGGGCAGTGGCTGCGCCGCCGCTTCGGCGTCACCGAGGTCGTGCCGCCCGACGAGCCGGTGCTCCACGTGTGCTGGTACGAGGCCGACGCCTACGCCCGCTGGGCGGGACGCCGGCTGCCCACCGAGACCGAGTGGGAGAAGGCGGCCCGCTTCGACCCCGCGACCGGCGGCTCGATGCGCTATCCGTGGGGTGACGCCGATCCCTCGCCGGAACACGCCAACCTGGGCCAGCGCCATCTGCGTCCGGCCCCGGCGGGCAGTTACCCGGCCGGCGCGTCCCCGCTCGGCGTACGGCAGTTGATCGGCGACGTCTGGGAGTGGACGTCCAGCGACTTCCTTCCCTACCCGGGCTTCCGGGCGTTCCCGTACAAGGAGTACTCGCAGGTGTTCTTCGGGCCCGAGCACAAGGTGCTGCGCGGCGGTTCGTTCGCGGTGGACCCGGTCGCCTGCCGGGGCACCTTCCGCAACTGGGACTACCCGATCCGGCGGCAGACCTTCTCCGGGTTCCGCACGGCCCGCCAGGGGGCCGTCTGATGTGCCGTCACCTCGCCTACCTGGGGCCGGAGGAGGCGCTCGGCAGGCTCCTCGTCGATCCCCCGCACGCGCTGTACCGCCAGTCGTGGGCTCCGCGGCGGCAGCGCCACGGCACGGTCAACGCCGACGGCTTCGGGGTGGGCTGGTACGCCGGCGGCGACCCGGCGCCGGCCCGCTACCGCAGGGCCGGGCCCATC
The DNA here is from genome assembly GCF_052543235.1 of Streptomyces sp. SAS_272. Classification (NCBI taxonomy): domain Bacteria; kingdom Bacillati; phylum Actinomycetota; class Actinomycetes; order Kitasatosporales; family Streptomycetaceae; genus Streptomyces; species Streptomyces sp. SAS_272. The sequence goes on from NZ_JBMNDR010000031.1 coordinate 4,188, forward strand.
TGGGCGGACCTGTCCTTCGCCGACCTGGCCCGGGTCGTGCGCAGCCGGGCCGTGCTGGCCGCCGTCCGGGACGCCACCCTGGCCGGCGCCGACGCGGAGGCCGCGGCGGCCCCGTACGCGGCGGACGCCTGGCTGTTCAGCCACAACGGGGCTCTCCCCGGCTGGCCGCGCTCGCTGGAGCCGCTGACGCGCACCCTGCCCGCCGCCGACCTGCTGTCCATGGAGGCCCGCAACGACTCCGCGTTCGTGTGGGCGCTGCTCCTCGCCCGGCTGCGCGCCGGGGACCCGGCGGGCCAGGCGCTGACCGACACCGTCCTCGAGGTCGCCGCCGCGGCCCCCGGCTCGCGGCTCAACCTGCTCCTCACCGACGGGGCGGCCGTCACCGCGACCGCCTGGGGCGACACCCTCTGGTATCTCACGGACCCCGGCAGGGGCACGGTGGTCGTGGCCTCCGAACCGTACGACGACGATCCACGCTGGCAGGAGGTCCCGGACCGGACCCTGCTCGTGGCGAGCCGCGCCGACGTCCTGCTCACCCCGCTCAAGGACCCGAGCGCGGACACGGCACCCGCACCACGCAAGGAGACCGGCACGTGAGTCCGTTCCCGATCACCCCCGCCCTCCCCGAGGACGGCACCGACACCGCCGGCGAAAGGCGACCCCCGCACCCCGCCGATGAGGCGTCGACCGAAGAGAGGCACTCATGACCGGCACCCGCGCCTACGGCTACACCGACACTCTCGAGGCCGAGCACTACGGCACCGCCCTGCGCGCCGATGTCGGCGCCGGCCTGACCCGTACGCCGAAGTCCACGGCGCCCACCTGGTTCTACGACGCCCGGGGCAGCGAGCTCTTCGAGGAGATCACCCAGCTCGCGGAGTACCCCCTGTGGCGAGCCGAGCTCGGGCTGCTGCAGCTGCACGCCGGCGACATCGCCGCGCGGACCGCGGCCCGCAGTCTCGTCGAGCTCGGATCAGGCAGCTCGACCAAGACGAAGCTGATCATCGAGGCGCTGGGGCCGGCGGGCCTGCACTACGTTCCGGTCGACGTCAGCGGCGACGCGCTGCACCAGGCGAGCGCGCAGCTCGTCCGGGAGTACCCGGGGATCGGTCTGCACGCCCTGCGGGCCGACTTCACGGCTCCGCTCGTTCTACCGGAGCTGCCCGAGGAGGGTTCCCGGCTCATCGCCTTCCTCGGCAGCACGCTGGGCAACTTCCTGCGGCCCGCCCGCGGCCCCTTCCTGCGGGGGCTCCGGGACATCATGCGTCCCGGGGACTTCCTGCTGATCGGCGCCGATCTGGTGAAGGACGAGCAGGAGATGATCGCCGCGTACGACGACGTCCAGGGCGTCACGGCCGAGTTCGACAAGAACCTGCTGCACGTCCTGAACCGCGAACTGGACGCCGACTTCGACCCCGACGCCTTCGATCACGCAGCCGTGTGGAACAGCGGGGAGAGTCACATCGAGATGAGGCTGCGCAGCCGGGCCGAGCAGCTGGTGAAGATCCGGGAACTCGGTCTGGCGGTGCAGTTCGAACCCGGCGAGGAATGGATCACCGAGCGCAGCGCCAAGTTCACCGTCTCCGGGCTGCAGGAGGAGATGGCCGCCGCGGGCCTTCGCACCCAGGAGCTCTGGGCCGACCCGAACGCCGGCTTCATGCTCACCCTCGCCACCGCTCACTGAGCCGGCGCACCGCCCGCCGGCGGGACGTCCCGGGGCTCTTGGGGAGGGGCGGGGCTCAGCCGTGAGCCCCGCCCTCGCCCGGGCCGTCGGCGGCCATCTCGGCCGGTCCGCCCCGTCGCCCGCTCCGCCGGTCACGGATGGAAAGGGTCCCAGCCCGGCTCCCCCGTGGACGAGGGGCTGACGACGGACCGGCCCGGGGCGCACCGCGCGGGATCGGGCGGCGGGAACAGCCGGTACGCGCCGACCCGGTCGGTGACGAACCGTACCGACGCGTCCGCGTCGGCCGACGGTCCCGGTGTCACCCGGGGCAGCTCCCGTCCGGTCAGGGGTTCACCCGCGTACACGGCCGCGAGCACCCCGACGCACACGCCTTCCCGCCCCGTGGGAAGGTCACCGGGGAAACCGACGGTCCGGCTTCTGCCGCCGTCGGCCGTGAGGCGATTGCGCCTGACGGACGACGAATCGGTCCGCGTCGACGTGGTCGTGGTCGTCGTCGTCAGCGTCCAGAACTCGACCTGCACCTCGAGCGGAAGGCACAGCCGCCGGGCATCCGCCGACCGCGGCGCGCCCACGACGACCGACATCCTCACGTCCGGCGCGGCGGCGCCCTCGGGCGTGCGGAAGGAGACCGCGCTGCGCAGCCAGGCGGCCTTCTGTCGTGCCGACCATGCGCCGTCGGCACGGCAGCCTCCGGTCTGGGTGGTCTCGGACGCCTTCGAGCAGCCGGCGGTGAGCAGGGCGAGGGCCGCCGAGCAGGCCGTCAGCGCCCCGCGGCGGAGCCGGGTCCGGGTGGTGTGCATGGTTTCCTCGATCGTCACGGGCCGGCCCGCGCACTTCCGATGGTGCGGGCGGCGAGCAGTCTGCCGGGCCCCGGCCCCGGCGAGGACGCCGGAAAGCCGCTGTGTCCGCTTCGTGATCCTGGGGGTCGCCCGGCGCACCCCGGACGGCGTGCCGTTCGTCTCGTGGCCGAGGTCCCGGAGGATCTCCCGGGAGACGGTTTGCCGCGTCGGACTCCCCTTTTCGGCGATCCGTAGCCGAAATCGCCAGGCAGTTGAGCAATCGGCTTCCCGTCTTCACGATTTCCCTGTCGAACGCCCGACGGCAGACCTCGGGCTCCAGCGCTGCAGAAGCGAGTCGAGCATGGTGCGTGTCCGTGCGTCTCTGTCCCAGCTGCCCGCCCATGTGCCGGGCCGAGAACAGCCCGGGGCGGTCGAGCCGGCCGGCGGTGAACCCGCCGCCCCGCACCGCCTCACGGTCACCGGACCCGACCGCGTCCCGGGGCGGTCGCGGACGCCGGGCCACGACGTGCCCGCCTCCCTGTCCGACGTCGTCCGGCTGCCGCTCGGCGGGGACGGCGGGGGCAGCGGGGGGAGCGGGGACTTCGCGCGGCACTGTGCCGGCGGACGGGTCATGGTCCGCACGTTCCCCGGCGGGGGCGTCCGGGTGACGATGGCACTGGCGGCGCAGAACGACGCCCTGCCGCCGCTCGCACCGAGCCGGAGAGGCTGACGGCCATGCGCCCCGGCCCCTACGAGCGTCACCGCGAGCTGTTGCACAGCGTCGTCCGCGCCCTCGCCGCCGGTGAGTGCCATCGCCCCTTCGCCGAGGCGACCGTCCAGGACGCGGCCGACGCCGGCATGCGGTCGACCCGTACTGCGGGAAAGGTGTTCGGCTCGCTGCTGGGGCGGCCCTTCGACCTGGTGCAGCCCGGCGAAGTCGCCCGTGTGCGCACGGAGTCGTCGCCGTACGGGCTCTGCCTCGCCATCGCCTATCCGCGCTGCGAACCCTCGGAGCTGGTCGCGGCGGCCGCACGGGCCGCGCCCGGCTGGCGGGCCGCGGGGCCCCGCCGCCGTGCCGGGCTCGCCGTGGAGATCCTGCGGCGGCTCAACACCCGCAGTCACGAACTGGCGCTCGCGGTGCACCACACCACCGGGCAGCCGCTGCGGGCCGCGCTGCACGCCGCCGGGCCGCGCGCGCAGGACCGTGCGCTCGAGGTGGTGGCCCAGGCCTTCGCCGAGTCCGAGCGGGTTCCGTCCGGCCTGCGCTGGGAGAGCGCGGGACGACGCGGTGGGCCGCCGCTCGCACTGCGGGGTACCTGCACGCTGGTGCCACGCGGCGTGTCGCTGCTCATCGGCTGTCCCGACTTCCCGCTCTGGAACGGTTATCCGGGCCTGTTCGCCAGCCTGGTCACCGGCAATCCCGTCGTCGTCGCCCCGCATCCGCGCTCGGTGCTTCCGCTGGCGATCACGGTGCGCGTCGCCCGGCAGGTGCTGGAGGAGGCCGGTCACGACCCGAACCTGGTGACACTCGCCGTGTCGGAGCCGGGGCGGCAGGCGCACCTGCGGCTGGCCACCGATCCGGCCGTACGGATCGTCGACTTCACGGGCTCCGCGCGCGTCGCGGACTGGCTGGAGCGGCACGCCGCGCAGGCCACCGTGTTCGCCAACCGGACCGGGCTGAACACCGTGGTCGTGGACTCCACCGACGACTACCCGGGCCTGGTCCGCGGGCTCGCCCTCTCCTCCTGCCTGTGCGCGGGGACGGTGCGCACCACACCGCAGAACATCCTGGTGCCGGAGCACGGCTTCGGCTCCGACGAGGGCCACAAGACGCTGCGCGACCTGGGGACCGACCTCGGTGAGGCCGTGGACCGGCTGCTCGGACACCCTGTGCGCGCGGCGGGGGTGCTGGGTGCGACCACCGCCGACGAGGTGCGCGCCGCGCTGACCGAGGCCGCACGGTACGGCCCGGTCGTGCACGCGTCCGGCCGGGTGCCCCATCCGCGCCATCTGGGCGCCGAGCTGCGCAGTCCGCTGCTGGTGCGGCTGCGCGCCTCGGACGAGCAGGTCTACACACGGGAGTGGCCCGGACCGATCTCCTTCCTGATCGGCACCGAGTCCACCTCGCACAGCCTGGCGCTCCTGCGCCGTACGGTGGCGCGGCACGGCGCGCTCTACGCCTCGGTGCACTCCACCGACACGCTGGTCCTCGCGGCGGCCGAGACGGCGGCGCTCGACGCCGGGGTGCCGCTGGTGGAGAACCTGGACGATCTGCCGGCCGACCCGTCCTCGGCTCTCGCTGATCTGCCGGGCGGAGGAGCCCACTTCGTCACCGGGCGGTTCCGGGTGGTGCGCTCACGCAGGCACGCCACGCCGACGGGTCCCGTCCCGGCGCCTGCGAGGCGCGTCGAGGCCGCCGAGCTGGTGGACCTGTGAAGCCTTCGGCCTCAGTCCGTCCAGGTGGCGCCGCGTCCCCGCACCTCGTCGAAGACGAGCCAGGTGCGGGTCGAGCGCACGCCCGGCACCGCCTGGATGCTCTCCAGCACGACCTTGCGCAGGGCCAGGTTGTCCGGTGCCCGCACCAGCACCAGGACGTCGAAGTCGCCGGTGACGAGGGCGACATGCTCCACGTAGGGAATGCGGCGCAGGTCGCGGGAGATGTCACGCCAGGCGTTCTGCTCGATGCTCATCGTGACGTAGGCGCTCGTGCCGAGGCCCGCTCGCTGGGCGTCGAGCTGCGCGGTGAAGCCCGTGATGACGTCCTCGGCGACGAGCCGGCCGATGCGGGTGTAGGCGTTGGCCCGGGAGATGTGCACCTGCTCGGCGAGTGAGCGGACCGAGATCCGGCCGTCCTCGAGGAGCCGACTGAGGATCTGCCGGTCGATGTCGTCGAGCGGGACGGCAGTGCGTACGGCCGCTGCCGTCGGCGGCGAGATTCCCTCGGACACTTCGTCCTCCCCGGCCATCGATTTCGGCAGTTCGTCACCGGTTCGGTGCGGCTGCTGGACACATATTCAGGTATCGGCGCACTTCTCCTGTCAAGTGTCCGGCGGAAGCAGCAGGCGCCCTCCGGGCGCCGCAAGGACGCCCGGGCAGCCCCGGCGGGGATCAGGGGCCGGCGTGGCGCCGCAGGAGAGGGCGGACGCTGAGGGGCTGCAGTTCGCTCAGCACGATCGTGGTGTTGGAGCGGACGACGCCGGGGACTTCGAGCAGGTGGTTGGTGATGCGGTGGAGGTCTGTCGTGTCACGGGCGACGACCCTCGCGAGGAGGTCCGCGTCGCCGGTGGTGACGAGGAGTTCGACGACTTCGGGGATGCGCAGGATGCCCTCGCGGGTGGGCTCCCCCACTCTCTGACTGATCGACAGGGTGATCAGGGCGAGCAAGGGGTAGCCCAGCGCGGCCGGGTCGACCCGGCGGCTGGGTTCCTTGAGGTGGCCGCTCTCCTCGAGTCGCCGCAACCGGCTCTGGACCGTGTTGCGGGCGAGGCCGAGCCGGTCGGCCAGGGCCACGGTGGTCGCCTGCGGGTCCGCGTCGAGCGCGAGGAGGATGCGCGCGTCGACGGCGTCCACGTTTCGCATGATGCCCAGTATGCCACGGCCCACCGGAACGCCGTTGAGCATTATGCGCAATGTATTGGACGCATATTGCGCATACTGATGACCGTTTCTAGGTTTCCGCCATGCAGAAAGCACCATGCGATGGCATGTCAGCGAAGAGCGTCTCCCCTGCCGAGGTCCGGGTGTGGGGTGACGAGGACGAGGTGGTCTCGGTTGCCGTGCAGTACGCCTGGCAGCGTCTGAGGCAGGACCCGGATCCCGTGACGGGCGCCCGCCCGGCGGCCGACCTGGCCGAAGCCGCCGGCAGCGCCATCACCGCCCCCGGTATCGGCGCCGCCGCCGCGCTCGGTCTGTTCGACCGCGTCCTGGCTCCCGCCACCCGCGCCCAGAACGGGCCGACGAACCTGGCCTACATCCCCGCGGCCCCCACCCGGGCCGCGCTCGCCTTCGAAGCCGTCACCGGTGCGGCGAACATCTTCGCCGGAACCTGGGAGGCCGGGGCCGGGGCCATCCACGCCGAGAACGAGGCGCTCGCCTGGCTCACCCGGCTGCTCGGCTGGCCCGCCACCGCGGCGGGATGCTTCGTCAGCGGCGGCACCATGGGCAACCTCTCCGCCCTCGTCGCGGCCCGCGCCGCCGCCTCCGGCCGGCCCCGCCCGGCCGGAGGCTGGAAGATCGTGTGCGCCGACAGCGCGCACTCCTCGATCCGGTCCGCGGCACGCGCCATGGACGTGGAGGTGGTCACCGCGCCCGTGGACCGGCACGGGCACCTCACCGGAGCCGCCGTGAACGCCGCCCTCGACGCCACCGACGGGGTGTTCGCCGTCGCGGCGACCGCGGGGACCACGAACGCCGGCCTGGTCGACGAGCTCGACACGATCGCCGACGCCTGTGCACGGCACGGCGTGTGGCTGCACGTCGACGGCGCCTACGGCGGAGCCGGCCTGGCCGCCGCCAGCGTGCGCCATCGCTACACCGGCATCGAGCGCGCCGACAGCTTCATCGTCGATCCGCACAAGTGGCTGTTCGCACCGTACGACTGCTGCGCGCTGCTCTACCGCGACCCCGCTCCGGCACGCGCCGCGCACAGTCAGTCGGCGCACTACCTCGACGCCATCGACCGCGATGCCCACAACCCGTCGGACCTGGCGCTCCACCTCAGCCGCCGCGCCCGCGGCCTGCCGTTCTGGTTCAGCCTGGCCGTGCACGGCACCGACCGCTACGCCGCGGCCGTGGAGCGGACCCTGACCACCGGCCGACGGGTCGCCGACGCCATCCGGGCAAGCGACCACCTGCGCCTGGTCGCCGAACCCGAGTTGTCCGTCGTCCTCTTCGAACGACCGGGATGGGACGCGCAGGACTACGCGGCCTGGTCCGCGCAGGCCGCCCGGACGGGTGCCACGCTGTGCGTGCCGACCCGGTGGAACGGCAGGACCGTCCTGCGGATGGCCTTCGTGAACCCCGACACCCGTGCGGACGAGGTGATCGAGGTGCTCCACACGCTCCGCCGGACCGTCCGGCCGGGGCCGCCGCCGGCCCCGGCCGCTCGCTGACGGTCCTCTGCGCGACGTCGACGTCGAACGCGAGCCGTCGGCGAGGTCCGCGACGGCGGAGCGGGCACGCCGTCAGGAGGTCGCCGTCAGCGCCCGGGTGATCCGGCGGGCGGCGCGGCGGGCCTCGGTCGCCGGGTCGGCGCCGGTGAGCACCTTCGTCATGTAGCCCTTGATCGGGTTGTCCGCCTCGACGGCGGCCCACTCGGGCGTGCTGGGGGTCGCGCGCCCCTGCGCGGCCCCCGCCGCCATGGCCGCGGCGCCCTCCTCCCCCGCGACCGCTCCGGCGAGTTCGGCCTTGTTGGGCACGTAGTTCATGGTGCGGGCCAGCTCGGTGTCCCATCTGGCGCCGGTCAGGGCGGCGACCACGGCGACGGCGCCCTCGCGGACGTCGGTGGCACGGGGGACGACGAGGTCGGATCCGCCGGTGAAGACGGCGCCCGGCCGGTCCGCGCTCTTGCCGGGCACCGGGAAGAAGCCCAACTCGCCCTCCAGGGCGGGGTTCTGCTCCAGCACGGCCCGGGCCAGTCCGGGCACCGCCACGATCTGCGCCACCCTGCCCGTGGCGAACACCCCCGCCTGGGGCGGATGTTCCTCGTCGGCGGCGACCGGTCCCCTGCCGAGCGACTGCAGGCGCCGGTAGAAGTCCATGCCGCGCAGGGCGGCCTTCGTGTCGAGGGCGCCCTGCCAGCGCCCGCCGTCCTCGGTGGCGAGGTCGCCGCCCTCGTCCCAGATGAACCCGGAGAGGGTGTACCAGTCCTGGCCGGCGAGGTAGATGCCCTGCCGGCCGTCCGCGTTCAGCTTCTCGGTGGCGGCGAGCCACTCGGCGCGGGTGCGGGGCAGGGCGGTGACGCCGGCCTGCTCGAAGAGGTCCTTGCGGTAGATCACCACCCGGTTGGCCGCGTACCAGGGGATGCCGTACTGGTGGAAGCGCTGCTGTCCGGGTTCGGCGAGACCGGGCAGCCAGTCGTCCCTTCCCCACTTCGCCGCCGACTCCAGCGTCAGGTCGAGCAGCCCGCGCCCGACGACGTACCGCGGGACCTGGGTGTTGCCCACCTCGATGACGTCCGGCCCGTTCTCGTCGTCGGACTCCAGCGCGGCCTCCACCTTGTCGCCGACGCCCGTCCACTCCTGGATGCGGACGTCGAGGTCGAGGCCGGGGTGGCGGTGTTCGAAGTCCGCGGTGAACCGGTCCAGGAAGTCCTGCGAGGCACTGTCCTTCATCAGCCACACCGTGACCGTGCTCCGGTCGCCCCCCGTCCCGGGCAGTACCCCGCAGGCGGTCAGAAGGGCGGCGGACACGCAGAGGAGGGCGAGGAGGCGACGTCGCACGGGGGTCCTGTTCTGTCGGACGGACAGGGCGGGGGCCCGACATGGGGGACGAGCGCGGCGCTCGAACGGGTGTCCCGGATTTTGGTATGGACCAATGCGAGGGGTCAAGGGGATCGACCCGGAACCCGCCCGTCCGCGCCGACGCCTCGCGCTCCGCCGCAGCTTGGGGCACGGTGGAGTGACGCGTGACACACGTGACGACGCCGTCACGGTCGAGAGGAGCAGCCCGATGTCGAACCACACCTACCGGGTCACGGAGATCGTCGGCACGTCGCCGGACGGCGTCGACCAGGCCGTCCGCAACGGGCTCGCCCGCGCCTCGCAGACGCTGCGCAACCTGGACTGGTTCGAGGTGACCCAGGTGCGCGGCCAGATCGAGAACGGCGACATCGCGCACTGGCAGGTGGGCCTGAAGGTCGGTTTCCGCCTCGACGAGTCGGACTGAGCCGCTCAGGTACGGCCTTCACCCTCCTGCGCCTGCTTGAGCTCTCCCGAAGGAGCGGCCCAGCGTGCCCGCACGACGGTGAACCCGGCCCGTTCGGCGTCGGCGCAGACCAGCTCGTCGTCGTCCACCAGGACGCGCACGGTCCGGTCGCGGGCGAGCCCGCGCAGGATCTCCAGCTTGGTGAGCCGGGCGGGCCGGCGGTCGCCGTTGCGCCGCATGTGCACACGCCCCTCAGGCAGCCCCTGCGCGGCGAGCCACTCCAGCGTGTCGCGCCGGCAGCGCTCTGGCCTGCCGGTGAGGTAGACGACCTCGCACTCCTCTGCGCTGGACAGCGCCAGCGCGACGCCTTCCGGGATCGTCGGGTCGTCCGGCGCGGCCGCGAAGAACGCGTCCCAGTCGCGCGGCCTGCGCTCCAGGAAGCGCTGCCGGTGGGCCGTGTCGGCGAGGGTGTTGTCCAGGTCGAACACGGCGAGGGGCTGCCTGCTGCTCTCGTTCACGCCGTCCACCCTAGCCAGGCGCCGCCATCGGGCGGCCGGCCTTCGGCGCCCCGCCGCCCCCTCCCCTCGCACACCCACCCCCGATCTCACTCACCCGAGCCCCCCCTTCCCATTAATTGCTAATGATATCCATTTTCATATAGCGTCCTCGAAGCTCACCGCGAGCCGATCGAGGAGGTTCCCATGGCCGTTCCCAAACGGAAGACGTCCCGCAGCAACACCCGCCACCGGCGCGCCCGATGGAAGGCGACCGCACCGCGGCTGGTGCCGGTCACCGTCGACGGTGTGCGGCATCTCGTGCCCCAGCGCCTGCTGAAGGCGTACGAACGCGGCCTGCTGCACCCCGAGGGCTGAGGCGCGCACGACCGCCCGCTGCCCGTCACGGTGCTCGCTGCCGGGCAGGGGGCGGCGGGTGAGGGACGACGGGTGCAGGACGCCCGGATGGGGACCCGCGACGGGTGTAAGGACCGACGCAGCGGGCGAGGAATCCCACGGGCCGCCAGGCGTTGAACCCCTTATGAGCTCCGTGATCGCTTCGGCCCGCTTCTCCGTCCTCGACCGCTCGCGCATCCGTGAGGGGCACACCGGCGCGCAGGCGCTGCGGGACACCGTGCGGCTGGCGCAGGAGGCCGAACGGCTCGGCTTCCACCGCTTCTGGGTGTCGGAACACCACGGCGTGCCGGGTGTCGCCGGGTCCGCGCCCACCGTCCTGGCCGCGGCCGTGGCCGCCGCGACCGGCACCATCCGCGTGGGCACCGGCGGGGTGATGCTGCCCAACCACCGCCCGCTGGTCGTGGCCGAGCAGTTCGGCGTCCTGGAGTCCCTCTTCCCGGGCCGGATCGACATGGGGCTCGGCCGCTCGGTGGGCTTCACCGACGGGGTGCGCACGGCGCTGGGCCGCGACAAGGACGACGCCGACGACTTCGCCGGGCAGCTGCGGGAACTTCTCGACTGGTTCGCCGGCGCCTCGCCCACCGGGGTCCGCGCCCGGCCGTCGGAGGGCCTGGCCGTGCCGCCGTTCGTGCTGGCCCTGGGCGAGGGAGCGGAGATCGCCGCCCGCGCGGGCCTGCCGCTGGTGGTCGGCGACCTCCGCGACCGCGAGAGGATGCGGCGCGGCATCGACCGCTACCGCGCCGGTTTCCGGCCCTCGCCGTGGGCGGCGGAACCGTACGTCGTCGTCTCCGGGACGGTCGCGGTGGCCGCGACGCCAAAGGCCGCGCGCCGGCTGCTGGTACCGGAGGCCTGGTCCATGGCGTACTCGCGGACCCACGGCACGTTCCCTCCGCTGCCGCCCGCCGAGGAGGCCGAGAGGCGACCGATGACGGCGAAGGCGCGCGGATTCTACGAGGCCGGGCTCACCGGCGGCGTCGTCGGCGACGAGGAACAGGTCGCCCGTGAGCTGGAGACCGTGCTCGAGGAGACGGGAGCGCAGGAGGTGCTGGTGACCACCAGCACCTACGACCGGACCGCGCTGCTGGAGTCCTTCCGGCGGCTGGCCTCGATCGTCGACCGGGAACGCGGCGACGCCCCACACCGGTCGGCGGCGCTCCGGCACGCGGAGAACCGCGGGGACTTCTGCGGGTGACCGGCCTCGGGCCGGCGGCGGCGCCCTGGGCCGGCCCTCGCGGTCAGCGCCGGACGCCGCGGAACGCGCTGCTCCGGCGAGCGCGCTGCTCCCGCCAGGACCGGTAGTGGTCCCTCACGGTCTCCTCGATCGGGCGGTAGACGAGTCCCAGTTCCTCGGTGCTTCTGCGGTTGTCGACACGGAAGCGGATCCCGAGGTGGCTGCGGATGTAGGCCTGGGAGAGGCCGAAGGCGGGACCGAGGACGCGCACCGGCCAGTGCGGCAGGGCCGTCCGGGGCAGGCGCAGGTTCCTCGGGTGCTGCTCCAGGAGGATCTTCGCCATCCGGTGGAAGGAGGTCATCTCCTCGGCGGCGAGGATGTACCGGCCGTGGGCGCCGGGGTGTTCGGCGGCCGCGATGTGGGCCGCCGCCACGTCCCGCACGTCGACCGTGGTGAAACTGAAGTCCGGGGCGCCGTAGAAGAAGTAGCCCTTGAACAGTTCGTCCAGCAGGAACAGGCTGCCCGAGTCGGAGGCCGGGGTGAGCGAAGGGCCCAGGACCAGCCCGGGGTTGAGGGAGACCATGCGCCAGCGCTGCTGTGCGGCCTCGGCCTCCCGGGCCGCCTGCTCGGCGACCGTCTTCGCGTAGTGGTAGGGGTTGTTCTCCACCGTGCTGGTGGTGTTGACGTACTTCTCCGACAGCGTCCCGTCGTCCATCTCCCGTACGTCGGCGTAGTCGCCGAAGATCGCGCCCACCGTGGAGGTGAGGACGAGCCGGCGGACCGTCGGCGTGCGCTCGACCGACGCCACGACATTGCGGGTGCCCCGCAGAGCGGGCTCCACGACGTCCCGACGGCCGTCCTTGATCTTCTCCGGCATCAGGAACGGCGAGGCGACGTGGAAGACCACCGTGCAGGCCCGCATCGCCGCGTCGAAGGAGCCCTCGGTGAGCAGGTCGGCCTCGAAGAGGACGAGGCGGCCGGGAAAGGCGTCCTGGAGGGCGTGCAGCGGGCCGCACTTGGCCGCGTTCGCCGTGGAGCGCACGGTGGTGTGCACGCGGTAGCCGCGTGTGAGGAGCTGTTCGACGAGATGGGCGGCGACGAAGCCGCTGCCACCCGTCACCAGCACCGGTGTGTCGGCCGGATCCGTGCTCACGCGCGCTCCCCTCGGAGATCGGGACGCGTCATGATCCCATCAACCCGGCGCGACCGTCCCCGCGTTGCCGGGAATCGCCGCGGCGGCCGGCTGCCGCCGCGCGGCTGTCCGCCCCCGGACCACCCGCCGCCTGCCGCCGCCGACCGCCGGCCGTGGGCCGCGCGGGCCGTGCCGGTCGGCGGCCGGGAGGGGTGAGGGGCGCTCACGCGGCGCGTCCAGCACCCCGGCCCCGGCCGCCTCGGCCAGTGCCCTGCGGTCCGGGTGAACGTCCGCCGCGAGGGCGGGCAGCACCTCGACCTCGGCCACCAGGCCCCGGGTGGACGCAACCCGCCACAGTGAGGCGAGCAGGGAGTCGTCGCCGACGAAGGCGGCCGCCGTGCTGACCGCGCCGCCGCCGTCGCGGTATCCGATGCGCACCGGCTGGACCCGGGCCCCGGCGTCCAGCGCGGCCTGGAACACCGCCCGCCGGAAGCGCCCCTGAGCGCGGCCGCACCAGGTGCTCCCCTCCGGGAACACGGCGACCGCCCGCCCGGAACGCAGCACCTGCGCGATCCGTTCCACCGTGGCGGGCAGGGCGCGCAGCCGGTCGCGCTCGATGAACAGCACTCCGCCGCGCGCGGCCAGCGCGCCCGCCACCGGCCACCGCCGGATCTCGGCCTTGGCGAGCATCCGCGCCGGGCGGACGCCGGCCAGCAGCGGGACGTCCAGCCAGGAGATGTGGTTGGCGACGAGCAGCAGTCCCCCGGCGGCCGGCGCGCTCGCACCGGTCACCCGGACCCGCACCCCGGCCGCCCGGACGACGGTCCGGCTCCACCGTCGCACCGCGCCGGCCGGGATCAGCCCGCCGAGCGGCGACAGCACCGCCCCGGCCAGCACCAGCGCCGTGACCGCGGTGAGCCGCAGCACCGCCCTCACCACGCCCGTACGGGACGCCGTCGCCCGCACGCACATCCGCGGAGTGCAGGGCGCTCCCGGCAGCCAGACGCTCACGCGATCGGCACGAGGGAGAGGAAGTGCCGAAGGTAGCGCGGGTCGACCCGGCTCATCGGCAGCAGCACGTACAGGTCGGCGACGCCGAAGTCGGGGTCGTGGGCGGGCTCCCCGCACACCCAGGCGCCGAGCCGGAGGTAGCCGCGCAGCAGGGCGGGCAGCTCGGTGCGTCCGGACGCGGCGGACGCGGCGGACGGGGGCGGCGTCCACGGCCGCAGCGGGCGCACCCGGAACTCCTCGGGCGCCAGGTGCTTCGCACGCACCCGCTCCCAGGCGCCGGCCGCCAGGGCGCCGCCGTCGGCCAGCGGGACGGAGCAGCAGCCGGCCAGCCACGCGTGGCCGCGGTCCACCATGTACCGGGCGATGCCGGCCCAGATGAGGCCGATGACGGCGCCGTCGCGGTGGTCGGGGTGCACGCAGGAGCGCCCGACCTCGACCAGGCCGGGCCGGATCGCGTCGAGCGCTCCGAGGTCGAACTCGCCGTCCGAGTAGAGGCGTCCGGCGGCCGAGGCGCGCTCCGGCGGCAGCAGCCGGTAGGTTCCGACGACCTGGCCGGTGTACGTGTCGCGCACCAGCAGGTGGTCGCAGTGGGCGTCGAACGGGTCGACGTCGAGGCCCGGGTGCGGGGACGCCAACGAGGCGCCCAGCTCGCCGGCGAACACGTCGTGCCGCAGCCGCTGCGCGGCCCGTACGTCGTCCTCGTCGCGGGCCAGGGTGACGGTGTAGCGGACGGGTGCCGTGGACTGCTGGGGACGGTCGAGCGTGGAAATGCCGGTCATGGCTCTCTCCTGTCGCGGGCCGGGAAGGCGCAGCGGCTGCAGCCCCATGGCGTGGGTGCTGCCGCCCCTGTTCTTCCGCTCCCGGCCGACCTGGGCGTGACCGGCGCGAAGAGAGCTGATGTGGGCTTGCTGAACGACTCGGACCGCCGCAGGGGCGGGTCGGCGGGCGCCGGTCTCTTCGCCGGTCGTTCGCCGTGGCGGGGCCGGTCCGTCGGCTGTCGTCCTCGCCGGTCGTCGGCCGCCGCCTCGCCGTCGTCCTCGCCAATCAGGATGCGCCCGTCAGGCGCCGCACCCCACCGGTCCCGCAGAGGCGAGACGGGGCCGGGGAGCACCACTCCCGGCCCCGCCCGTCCGCACCTTCGGCGAACGCTCAACCTGCCCGGCGCTACCGCTTGGCGGCCTTCCGGGTCGCCCGCAGCCACTCCCTGTTCATTGCGGTGATGGACGTCAGCGGGATGCCCTTGGGGCAGGCCGTCGCGCACTCCCCGGCGAGCGTGCAGCCGCCGAACCCCTCCTCGTCCATCTGCGCCACCATGTCCAGCACCCTGGTCTCCCGCTCGGGTGCGCCCTGCGGCAGCACGTTGAGATGGTTGACCTTGGCGGACGTGAACAGCATCGCCGCCCCGTTGGGGCATGCGGCCACACACGCCCCGCAGCCGATGCACTCCGCGTGCTCGAAGGCGAAGTCGGCGTCCGGCTTGGGCACCGGCGTGGCGTGCGCCTCGGGCGCGGCGCCGGTGGGTGCGGTGACGTACCCGCCGGCCTGGATGATCCGGTCGAGGGCGCCGCGGTCGACCACCAGGTCCTTGACGACCGGGAAGGCGGCGGCCCGCCACGGCTCGACGTCGATGGTGTCGCCGTCCCGGAAGGACCGCATGTGCAGCTGGCACGCAGTGGTGCGCTCCGGTCCGTGCGCGTCGCCGTTGATGACGAGCGAGCACGCGCCGCAGATGCCCTCGCGACAGTCGTGGTCGAAGGCGACCGGGTCGTCGCCGCGCAGGATCAGCTCCTCGTTGAGGGTGTCGAGCATCTCCAGGAAGGACATGTCGGGCGAGATGCCGTCCACTTCGTACGTGGACATGGCGCCGTCGGCGTCGGCGTCGCGCTGCCGCCAGACGCGCAGGGTGAGCCTCATGCGTAGCTCCGCTGGGTGGGGTGGACGTACTCGAAGACCAGGTCTTCCCTGTGCAGGGTGGGCGCGTGGCCCGCGCCGGTGAACTCCCAGGCGGCCGCGTAGGCGAACTCGTCGTCGCGGCGGGCGGCTTCGCCGTCCGGTGTCTGGGACTCCTCGCGGAAGTGGCCGCCGCAGGACTCGGCGCGGTGCAGCGCGTCGAGGCACATCAGCTCGGCGAGTTCCAGGTAGTCGACGATCCGGTTGGCCTTCTCCAGGGACTGGTTGAACTCCTCGCCGGTTCCCGGGACCTTGATGCGCCGCCAGAACTCCTCGCGGATCTGCGGGATGCGCTCCAGGGCCTTGCGCAGTCCGGCGTCGGTGCGGGCCATGCCGCAGAACTCCCACATGAGCTCGCCGAGTTCGCGGTGGAAGGAGTCCGGGGTGCGGTCGCCGTCCACGGAGAGCAGCAGGTTCAGGCGGTCCTGTGTCTCGGCCAGCACCTCCTGGACGGCGGGGTGTTCGTCGCTCACCTCGCTCTGGCGCGGATGGCGGGCGAGGTAGTCGTTGACGGTCGCCGGGAGGACGAAGTAGCCGTCGGCGAGGCCCTGCATGAGGGCGCTCGCGCCGAGGCGGTTCGCGCCGTGGTCGGAGAAGTTGGCCTCGCCGATCGCGAACAGGCCGGGGACGGTGGTCTGCAGGTCGTAGTCGACCCACAGTCCGCCCATCGTGTAGTGCACGGCCGGGTAGATCCGCATCGGGACCTCGTAGGGATCCTCGTCGGTGATCCGCCGGTACATGTCGAAGAGGTTGCCGTACCGGGCCTCGACGGTCTTGCGGCCCATGCGCGCGATCGCGTCGGCGAAGTCCAGGTACACGCCCTGGCCGCCCGGGCCGACGCCCCGGCCCTCGTCGCAGACGTTCTTGGCGGCGCGCGAGGCGATGTCCCGCGGGACCAGGTTGCCGAAGGCGGGGTAGATGCGCTCCAGGTAGTAGTCGCGCTCGGCCTCGGGGATCCGGTTCGGCGGACGGTCGTCGCCCTCGGCCTTCGGCACCCAGATCCGGCCGTCGTTGCGCAGCGACTCGCTCATCAGCGTCAGCTTCGACTGGTGGTCGCCGGTGCGCGGGATGCAGGTGGGGTGGATCTGCGTGAAACAGGGGTTGGCGAAGTAGGCGCCACGCCGGTGCGCCCGCCAGATCGCGGTGGCGTTGGAGTTCATGGCGTTGGTCGACAGGTAGAAGACGTTCCCGTAACCGCCGCTGGCCAGGACGACGGCGTCCGCGACGTAGGCGTCGATCTTCCCGGTGATCAGGTCCCGGGCCACGATGCCCCGGGCCCGGCCGTCGACGACGATCAGGTCGAGCATCTCGGTCCGCGGGTGCATCTCCACGTTGCCGGCGGCGATCTGACGGCTGAGGGCCTGGTACGCGCCGAGGAGCAGTTGCTGGCCCGTCTGGCCGCGGGCGTAGAAGGTCCGCGAGACCTGCACGCCGCCGAACGAGCGGGTGTCGAGCAGGCCGCCGTACTCGCGGGCGAAGGGCACCCCCTGCGCGACGCACTGGTCGATGATCTCGACGGAGATCTGCGCGAGCCGGTGCACGTTGGACTCCCGGGCCCGGAAGTCGCCGCCCTTGACGGTGTCGTAGAAGAGCCGGTGCACGGAGTCGCCGTCGTTGCGGTAGTTCTTCGCCGCGTTGATGCCGCCCTGGGCGGCGATGGAGTGGGCGCGGCGCGGGGAGTCCTGGTAGCAGAACTGGACGACGTGGTAGCCCTGTTCGGCGAGCGTGGCGCCGGCGGAGCCGCCGGCGAGACCGGTGCCGACGACGATCACCGTGTGCCTGCGCCGGTTGGCGGGGTTGACCAGTTTGGCCTCGAAGCGGCGCTTGTCCCAGCGCTCGGCGACCGGGCCGGACGGCGCCTTGGCGTCGACGACCGGGTCTCCGGTCGTGTAGTGCGCGTAGGAGGAGAAGGGACTCATATTCAGCTCACCACTCCGGTCATGACGCCCACGGGCACGGCGAGGAAACCGGCCGTGAGCAGCAGTGCGAGGACGTCGGCGAAGATCTTGAGGGCACGGTCGCGGGTGCGGCTGCCGACGCCGAGGGTCTGGGCCGCGCTCCAGAAACCGTGCCGCACGTGCAGACCGACGGCGAGCATGGCGACGATGTAGACGGCGTTGCCGTACCAGGTGGAGAAGGTGTCCACGACGTTCTGGTACGGGTGGCCCTCCTGGAAGCCGCCGCTGTGCACGGTGCCGGTGGTCAGATCCAGGATGTGCCACACGATGAACAGGGCGAGGATGACGCCGCCCCAGCGCATGGTGCGGGTGGCGTAGCTCGCCCGCGGCTTCTTGTGCACGTACTTGGTGGGCCGCGCCTTCATGTCGCGGCGGCTGAGCTGGTACGCCGAGACGGCGTGGGCGACCACCGCGACGACCAGTGCCACGCGTACGAGCCAGAGGGTCCACCCGTAGTGCATGAACGGTTCGCCGACCGTGCGCAGCCAGTGGGCGTAGTGGTTGAACTCCGCCGGACCGAAGAAGATCTTGAGGTTGCCGATGACGTGGGCGACCAGGTACAGCAGCATGATCATGCCGCTGACGGCCATCACCGTCTTCTTGCCGACGGAGGAGTCCCACACCGTGCGCGCCATGGACGACCGTCGGTCGGTCCGCGTTGCCAGAGCCATGTCTGCAGACGCTACGGCCGGGCCGGCCGATCGGTCCAAGACATGGTCCGCCTGGATTCCATAGGCTTCGCCTATCGTCGGCGTACGCTGGAGGCATGCAGTTCCAGCAGCTCCAGTACTTCGTGGCGGTCGCCGAGACCCGGCACTTCACCCGCGCCGCCGAGCTCGTGCACGTGGCGCAGCCGTCGCTGTCGCAGCAGATCAAGTCCCTGGAGCGGGAGTTGGGGGCGGATCTCTTCCTGCGGGCGCGGGGGAACATCACCCTCACCGACGCGGGCGAGGCGCTGCTGCCGCTCGCCCGGCGGATTCTCGCGGACACCGAGACCGCCCGGTACGAGGTGCAGGAGCTGGTGCAGATGCGCGGCGGGCGGGTGCGGCTCGGGGCGACGCCCAGTGTCTGCACGGGCCTGCTGCCGGACGTGCTGCGCGCCTTCCACGACCGTTATCCGGGCATCCGGCTCGTGATCGAGGAGGGCGGTTCGCACGACCTCGTCCGCGAACTGGCACGCGGGGCCCTGGACCTCGCCCTGGTCGTCCTGCCCCTGCCCAGCCCGTCCCCGGCGCTGACCACGGTGGAGCTGCTGCGCGAGGATCTGGTGGTGGTGTCCTCGCCGGAGGCACGCCGGCCGGGACAGGGGCGCACCGTGCGGATCGCCGACCTGGAGGGCGAGCGCCTGGTCATGTTCCGGCACGGCTACGACCTGCGGGAACTCACGGTCGCCGCATGCCGCGCGGAGGGATTCGAACCCGACTTCGCGGTGGAGGGCGGCGAGATGGACGCGGTGCTCGGGTTCGTGCGGGCCGGCCTCGGGGTGGCGGTCGTCCCCCGTATGGTGGCCGCCCGCTCCGGCCGGGGCCTGCGGGTCACCCCGCTCGCCCGGCCGGGCCTGCACCGCACGATCGCCCTGGCCCACCGCAGCGACGTGGCCCCGCCCCGAGCGGCGCGTGAGCTGCAGCGCATGCTGCTGGAGCGGTGATCCGGGCCGACCGCGCGGCACGGCAGGCCGAGCGCCGCGCCGCGCGCCGGTGGCCGTGCTCCGTGTCGTGACGGCCCGCTCCACCCGGAGAAGTCGCGCCCGAGGTCAGCCCGTCGCGTCCACCAGGGCCAGGTCGTGGAGGCGGTCCGGGGGGCCGGGGCGGGCGTAGTACCAGCCCTGGGCCGTGTCGCAGCCGAGTATCCGCAGCTGCTCGGCCTGGGCGCCGGTCTCCACGCCCTCCACGGTGACCGCGAGGTCCAGACTGTGCGCGAGCGAGACGATCCCCTCGACGATCTTGAGGTCGACGGGGTCCGCCGGGAACTGCTGCATGCCCCGGGTGAAGGAGCGGTCCAGCTTGAGCACGCTCACCGGGAGCCGGCGCAGGTTGGCGAGGTTGGAGTAGCCCGTGCCGAAGTCGTCGAGCGCGATGTCCACGCCCATCTCGGCGAGCCGGCGCAGCGGTTTGAGCAGGGCGTCGTCGGCGCCGATCAACGCCGACTCCGTCACCTCCAGGCACAGCGCGGCGGGGTCGACGCCCGCGCGCTCCAGGATGTCGACGGTGTCCTGCACCAGGCCGGGATGGGTGAGCTGGCACGGGGACAGGTTGACGTTGATGCGCAGCGGGCCGGTGTCCTGGTGGCGGTCACGCCACTCGCCGGCCTGCCGCACCGACTCCTCCAGCACCCAGCGGCCCAGCGGCACGATCAGACCGGTGTGCTCCGCAAGCGGGATGAACCGGTCGGGGCCCAGCACCCCGTGCTGCGGATGCAGCCAGCGCACCAGCGCCTCCGCGCCGCGTACGCTGCCGTCGCCGAGGTGGACCAGCGGCTGGTATTCGATGAAGAACTCGCCGCGTTCGAGGGCCGCCGGGAGCGCCGTGGTCAGGCCGTGCCGGGTGATGGCGCGGGCGTCGGCCTCCGGGTCGGCGACCTCGAAGCGGTTGCCGCCCGCCGACTTGGCCCGGTACATGGTGATGTCGGCGCTGCGCAGCACCTCCGCCGCGCTGCGCTCCCCGGCCGGCCCTTCGACGATGCCGATGCTGCCGCGCACGGTCAGCTCCCGGCCGTCGATGCTCACGGGCGCGATCAGCGCGTTCATGATGCGCGCGGCGAGCTCGTCGACCTCATGGCGGGTGTCGGGGCCGGTGGTCAGCGCCACGAACTCGTCGCCGCCGAGGCGGGCGACCATCTCCCCGGGCGCGGTCGCGCAGGACTGCAGCCGGTCCGCGACCTCCACCAGCAGCCGGTCGCCGGCGGCATGTCCGAGGCTGTCGTTGATGGTCTTGAAACCGTCGAGGTCGAGGTAGCACAGCCCGAACCGACGGCCCTCGCCGGCCGCCAGGACCTTCTCCAGCCGTTCGAAGAACAGGGTGCGGTTGGGCAGTCCGGTGAGCGCGTCGTGGGTGGCCTCGTAGCGCAGCCGCAGGTTGAGCAGCCGGCGCTCGGTGGTGTCCTCCATCAGCGCCAGCTGGTACTGCGGGGCACCGTCCGCGTCCCGCAGCAGCGAGACCGTCAGATTGGTCCACAGGACCGTTCCGTCGGGGCGGCTGAACGCCTTCTCCGTGTGGTAGTGCTCCCGTTCACCGCGGACGAGCTCGTCGTAGAGCCGCCAGGTCTGCGGCGCGTCCTCGGGGTGGGTCAGGGACTGGACCTTGCGGCCCAGCAGCGACTGCTGCGAACCGCCGAACATGCGCAGCAACGCCCCGTTGACCTGCAGGACGTTGCCCTCCAGGTCGGCGATGCTGATCCCTATCGCGGCTCCCTCGAAGACCGCGCGGAAGCGGGCCTCGCTGGCGTGCAGCGCCTGCGCGACGACGCCCTGGGCGCGCAACGCGGCCTGGGCGATGGCCTCCTGCTCGGTCAGGGTGCGCTCGCGCAGCGCCGCCGCGTAGCCGCCCGCCATGGCGTGCTGCAGACGTGAGGCGCGGGTGCGCAGGTCCTCCTGAGGCCCGTCCTCGCCGCAGTAGAGCACCAGATAGGCGTCGACGCAGTCGAGTGTGCGGCTGAGCGCCTCGGGGTCGGTGCAGTGCACGTCGACCAGGGCGGCGCCGACCGCTTTGGCGGCGTCGGCGTCGAGGGTCCGCTCCAGCAGCGCCTCACGCAAGCGCCGCGCCAGCGGCAGGAGTCGCTCTTCGAGTTCGGGGCGGGTCAGTGACGTCGAGGTCACCGGGTACACGGCCCGGCTCCAGATCGTCACGAACCGCCGCAGTCTGTCCTCCGGCCCGTCCGGCTCCGCACTCACGCCGTACGCCCCACGCCGGCGAACCCGGAGAAGGCCCAGGGGTCCTCGTCCTCCGGCGCCGTGTCCGGCCGCCAGTACGGCATCGGCACCAGTCCCGGCTCCACCATGTCGTACCCCTCGAAGAACCGCCCGATCTCGTCACGCGAGCGCATGACCAGCGGATTGCGAATGTCCTTGTACACGTCGACGGCGCCCTCGGCCCGCTGCGACAGCTGCGGGATTCCCTCGTACGAGGCATGCGTGAGCATCAGCAGACTGCCGGGCGCGAGCGCGGCGCCGAGTTCCGCCACCGCCGCGTGCGGGTCGTCGGCGTCCTCGACGAAGTGGAGCACCGCGACCAGCAGGAGGGCCACCGGCCGCGTCAGGTCGAGCAGTTGCTCCACCTGCGGGCTGGTCAGGATCTCCTGCGGCTTGCGCAGGTCGGCGGCCACGACGTCGACGCCGTCGCAGTCGGTCAGCACCGCCTGGCTGTGCGCCACGGCCACCGGGTCGTGATCGACGTAGACCACGCGCGCCTCGGGGCTCGCCGCCCGGGCGATCTCGTGCGCGTTGCCGAACGTGGGGATCCCGGAGCCGATGTCGAGGAACTGGGTGACGCCCTCGTCGACCGCGTACCGCACGGCACGGCGCATGAACGCCCGGTTCGCCTGACTGATCTTCGGCAGTCCGGGCACGAACTCCATGGCCCTGCGGGCCGCTTCCCGGTCCACCTCGAAGTTGTGCGATCCGCCCAGGTAGTAGTCGTAGATCCGCGAGACGCTCGGCACCGAGATGTCGATGCTCCGAGGGGCCCAGGCGGGACGCTCCATCTATCTCTCCAAGGCGTAGGCGATCCGGTGTTCGAGCTGAGGCTACTGATCGCCCGCCAAACGGGCGAGGGGAAACGGAAATTGACCGTCCGTTCCCGGTCACTGCCTCCGGCACGTGCCGGACCGACGACCCCCGCGGGCTGCGAAAAGTGTCCGGGCCGCTCCAGAGGGTTCCGGAAGCGGCCCGGAGGGCGGCCGAATTCTACGCACAGGAAGAGGGGGCCCGACAAGCACAGCGGTCCGCCCCCTCCGTGCGGCGCGGAGGGGGCGGACCAACGGGTCGTGCGCGAGGGGACAGCTGCGGGAACCGGCCCTGGGGAGGCGTTCCTACTGCCCCGGCGCTCCGACCAGCTTCCCGTCGGGCGCGACGGCGTACCACGTGCCGCCCACGCCCTGACCGTTGATGTCGCCGGGAGACTTGTCACCGGAGAAGGTGTAGATCGGCGAGCAGTTGACCGTCTGCTGCTTGACGCCGTCGCCACGGGTGAAGCTCATCAGGCCCTTCTTCTGGACGCCCTTGGTGTCGTTCGCCTCGACCGGCGCCACCGCCGGCCACTTCTCCAGGCACGGGCCGTTGCAGTTCGACACCGGCTTGGGCCACGCCTTGTCCTTCAGGAACCGGTAGACGGTCATGCCGTTCTTGTCGACGACGATGTCGCCGAGGTTCGGGTCCTTGCGGACGGACAGCCCGGCCTGAGCGGCATCGCCGCCCCCGCCGCCGCCCCCGCCGCCCTTGGCCTTCTTGCCGTCGGGAGCCAGCGCGAACCACTTGTTGCCGACGCCCTGCCCGGTGGTGTCGCCGGGGTTGGCGTCCTTGGCGTAGTAGTAGGCGGGCCAGCCGCCCACGGTCAGCTGCTTGCTGCCGTCGGAGCGGGTGATCTCGCCGAGCAGCGACTTGTCGATGCCGTCGCCGGCGCTCGCGTCGTCGGCCGAAACCGGCGGCCAGGCGGTCGCGCAGTCGCCGTCGCAGTTCGACTTCGGGGGTTCCGCGGTGTCCGCGTCGAAGCGGTAGAGGGTCTTGCCGGCGCCGTCGGTGAGGATCTTGCCCAGTTCCGGGTTCGCGGTGACGGCCAGCTCGCCCGTCGAACCGCCCTGCGCTCCGGTGCCCGAACCGACGCCGCCGGGCGCGGCGCTCGCGCTGGCGCCGACCTGGCCGTAACCGCTGCCGACGCCCCCGATGCCACCGGCCGGAGCCGTGGCCCCGACGTTCTGGCTCGACGCTGACGTGCCGCTTTCCGATCCGCACGCCGTCGTCAGCGCCAGTACGGCCACGGTGCCAGCCGCGAGTGAGGCGCTCCGCCAGGTGGTCTTCATCGTCAACAACTCCCCGATCCTCCCAAAGTGTTGCGGCGCCCTGCTGCGCCACCGCACGACACTGGGTACGCACGCGGAGGTCCGTTGTGCTCAACCGCGGCACAAATTTCTTTCCACGACCTGTGACGCGGTCCGTCATGGGCCGCTCCCGACGGCCCCGGACCGGGCGCCCTCACCTGCCCGGACCGCGTCGATCGCCTCGCCGATCGCACAGACGGACGACGGCCCGCATAAGCGAACGCACCACCCGGCAAACCCGGGGAGCCGCTCTTCCCCCGTTCGGGGCAATCCCCGCCGGGCGAGAACTCCGGTCGCCGCTGGAGGCCGCATGATCTCCGTCGTGCATGGACCCGAACCGACCCGATCCGCCCTCGTCACACGAGGTCTGGCCCTGGTGACCGCGGTCTGGATCCTCGCGGCCGTCCCGGCCGGCCTGGCGACGGCCGACGCGTGCGCGTACGCCTCGACCGGCCCGGACGGCACCGACGCGGTGGCCGTCGCGGGGAGTTACGGGTGGGAGGGCTCCCCGGTGTGCCCGCAGCCCACCCCGCCGCCCGAGCCGCCGACGCCGCCGACGCCCGAACCGCCCGAACCGACGCCGCCCCCCACGCCCGCCCCGCCCCCGAAGCCGGCCCCCGAGCCGCCGCCCCCGGCGCCCCGGCCTCCGGCGCCGAAGCCGCGCCCGAAACCACCGGCGCCCGCGCCGCCGCGCCGCGCCGCGCCGCTTCCGCGGCCGGCCCCCACACCCCCGCCGGCGCCCGCGCCGGCCCGCACCCCCGAGCCGGCGCCCCCGCGTCCCTCGGCGGCTCCGGTGACCTACCCGGCGTACCACGCGACAGCGCGTCAGCGGCCCTCCCGCGGGGGCCAGTCGCCGGTCACCTACGTCCTGCTCGTCACCGTGCCCGCGCTGATCGCCGTCGCCGCGCTGCGACCGCGCTGAATGCCGATCCTGGAGGCTTTCCTTGCCGGAATGGCTTGTTCTCACCCTCGCGATGCTCGCCGCCTGCGCGGTGGTGGTCGTCATCACCCTCGTACGGCACCGCAGGGCGCCCGAGGACGAGGACCCCTCGGAGACCCCGGACGTCATCGAGTACATGACGATGTGGATCGGCGTGGTGTACGCCATCGTCCTCGGTCTGGCCATCGCCGGCGTCTGGGAGGCGCGCAGCGTCGCCCAGGACCACGTGCAGGCCGAGGCGCAGGCGCTGCACGAGATCTCCGAGCGGGTGCGCGTCTACCCGGCGGACGTTCGTGACCGTATTCGAGCGGATGTCAACGCCTATGTCGGACACGTCGTCACCACGGAGTGGAAGGAGATGGCCGAAGGCGGCGAGGTGAGCCGGCGCGGCGACGAGCTCCTCCACCAGGTCCGGGTGGACGTCACCGACCACCAGCCGGCTTCCGACTTCCAGGCGCAGGCCTACCAGCCGCTGCTCGACCAGCTGGCCGCGGCCGACCAGGCGCGCAACGCCCGCGCCGAGTCGACGGGGGCGACCATGCCCGGCGTGGTGTGGTTCGGGCTGCTGGCGGGGGCCGTCATCACCATCGGCATGGTGTTCGCGCTGCAGATCCGGCGCACCACCCGCGAACTGGTCCTGGCCGGGCTGTTCTCCGCGCTCATCGCCTTCCTGCTCTTCCTCATCTGGGACTTCGACGCGCCGTACAGCCGTGGTGTCACCGCGTCGGCGGAACCGTTCCTCCGCCTGTTCCCGGGAATCGGTGGCTGAGGCCCTCGGGGCTGACGCCCGCTCACCCCCACGTCCACCCGCCGGGGGACGGCCGCCACGCCGCCGCCGTCCCCCGGTTGCAGGAACGGCTTCCCCCGTGCGGCCCACGCCCGTGCCCCATTCGCGCGACAGCGATCGCGGGAGCGCACACACGTTCCTAGCGTTTCGGTCATCGAGGAGCATTGCCGGAGAAAGCGGAACAGGTCCGCAGCTGCTCCTCGAAGACCGGAGGATCCTCCATGCGCGCGATACGCGTCGCTTCGGCCGCTCTGCTGGGCGTCACCGCCCTGACCTGCTTCGCACCGGCCGCCGTCGCGAGCGACGGCGACGACGACCACTACGTCATGTCCAACGGCTACCGGGTGCTGCCCTCGACGGTCGCCGCGGGCGGCGATGTCGTCCTCCAGGTGGACCGCGTCACCAGCGGCTGCCGGAGCGCCGTGACGGTCACGTCGGGGGTGTTCGACACCGTCGACATCCCGAAGCGCTCCACGTCGGCGGTGGCACGGGTCGACCGGGACGCGAAGCCGGGCGCCTCGTACCGGGTGACCTTCGACTGCGGCGGCGTGAGCGCCGTCAAGGAGCTGACGATCGCCGCCGTCCGCCCGGATCCCCTGCGCCCGCAGCCGCCCCGGGGTGTGCACGCCGGCGAGGGCGGCAGCTTCGCCGGGTTCGACCTCCAGGAGATCGGGCTGGGCGCGGCGCTCGTCGCGGGCTCCGTCGGGGCCGCCTACCGCGTCGCGCGGCGGCGCACGCGTGAGGACGGCGGCTGACAACTCACAGCGCACGGGGCTTCGCCCCGGATCCCAGCAGGTCCGGGGCGAAGTCCTGGGTGACGCGCCGTCCGCTCGGCGGCGGGACGTCAGATGCGACGCTCGGCGCGGCGCCGCATCCAGAACAGCCCGCCGCCGACCACCGCCGCGGCGACGAGCCCGCCGCCGATCGCGACGTCGGTGGGGGTGGCGCCGCTGGTGCTGCTGCCGCCGAGGCCGCCGCGGACACCGCCGATGACGGTGAAGGCGGCCGGGCGGGTCAGGGTACGGCCGGAGCAGTTGACGGTGACGTCGTAGGCGCCGGGACGGGCGGTGTCGTTGACGGTGGCGGTGCCCCTGGCGGTCTGGTTGGCGCCGTTGATCGGCGTCAGCTGGGCCTGCGGGAACGCGGCCGAGGTCACGGCGCCGCCGCCCGGGCAGCCGTCGACGGTGATCGTGAGCTGGCCGCCGCGGGCGATGACGGCGGGCAGGACGACGATGTTGCTGGGGTTGGCGCCCATGCCGTCGCGGGCGACGGCTGCGGGGGCGGTGAGAGCGAGGGCGGCGGCCGCGGCGGCGGAGACCGCCGAAGCCGCCAGAGCACGAGTGGTACGCATGTGATCCTCCGCGGAAGGCGCCCCGGGTCCCGTCCCCGGCATGTCGGCGAGAAAGCACCTCCCGGACCGACCCTCGGACGCCGTGCGGGCGCCCGCATTTCGGGAATGGTCCGTCCTGGTGAGCGGACACGCCGAGCGATATGCACACAATCGGATATCGCCGCAGGTCACGGACCGTCAGAAAATATCTGCCGTCGTCAACTCGGATGGCGCACCGGACGAAGCCGGGGCCACCCGTTCGCCGTTGCCCCGTCGCCGGTTCACGTCGCGGCGCTTAGCGTTCTCGTATGCGCGAAAGGACGCGGCGACGGCCGTGTCGAAAGGGGATGGCGAATGTCTGCGTACGAGCTGTCCGAGGTGGCGGAAGAGGAGGAGCGGCGGCGGAAGCGCGCACCCTGGGGCGTGATAGCGCTTGTTCTGCTGACCGGTCTCGCGCTCATCCGGAACGGGTCGGGAGAGTTCGACATCGGCCCGCCGCAGCCGGCCTCGGCCGCTGCCGCGGACGGCCGGACCGCCGGCGACGTCTTCGGACGGACGGCGGCCGCCCTGCCCTACGCCGAGCCGGACCGGGTGCGGATCCCCGCCATCCGGGTCGACGCGCCGGTCATGGCGGTCGGCCTCGACACGGACGGCTGGGTGGGAGCGCCGCCGCCGGAGGACCCGAATCTCGCCGGCTGGTTCACCGGCGGTGTCTCGCCGGGCGAGAAGGGGACGGCGGTCGTCGTCGGTCATGTCGACAACAAACTCGGCCCCGCGGTCTTCTACGGCCTCGGCGCACTCAAAAAGGGAAACCGCGTCGAGGTGTCACGCAAGGACGGAAAGACGGCGGTGTTCGAGATCTACGGCATCGAGGTGTTCGCGAAGAACAACTTCCCCGGCGACCGCGTCTATGCCTCGAAGGGATCGCCGGAACTGCGGGTCATCACCTGCGGCGGCGGTTTCTCCAAGGCGAACGGATACGACGGCAACGTCGTCGCCTTCGCCCGCCTGGTCGAGGTCCGCTGAGCGGACCCGGCCGGGCGGGCGGACCCGCTTCAGGCGTGCTGCGAGTGCGGCAGCGTGAGGTGGTAGCCGGAGTCCAGAAGCTGCGGCAGGTATCTGCGCAGCGCCCGCACACTCTGGCTGCGGTCGCCCCCGGCGTCGTGCGAGAGCACCACGACGCCGGGGGCGGCTCCCTTCTCGACCCGGTCGACGATCGCGCCGGTGCCGGGGGTGGTCCAGTCGAGGGTGTCGACCGTCCAGGCGAGCGGTTCCATGCCCAGTTCGGCGCCGAACTGGAAGGCGGCGCGGTTCCACGCGCCGTAGGGGGCGCGGAACCAGCGGGGCCGCTCCCCGTACCCCTCCTCGATGACGTCGCTGGTGCGGGACATCTCGGAGCGGATCTGACCGCGGGTCAGTCTGGTGAGCAGCGGATGGGACCAGGTGTGGTTGCCGACGACGTGGCCCTCGTCGGCCATCCGCGCCAGCAGGTCCTGGTTGTCGACGGCCATCTCGCCGCACACGAAGAACGTCGCGCGCACGTCGTACTCGGCCAGCGTGTCGAGGATGCCGGGGGTGTAGTGGGGGTCTGGTCCGTCGTCGAAGGTCAGCACCATGGTGCGGCCGCGGCCGGTCATCCGCAGCAGGGGTTCGCGGCGCACCGGGGTGCGGGCGGGGGCGGCGCGCGGTGGGCCGTAGCCGGTCAGCGGCTGGAGACGGTAGGCGGAGGGCTTCAGCGGGAGGCTGCGCGCCTGGGCGCCCGCGGCGGGGACGGCGGCCCCGACGGGCTCGCCCTTGTCGCCCCATGCGAACACTCCGGCCGTGCCGACCGCTCCGACGGCGGCGGCGCCGGCGAGCAACGCCCGGCGCCGCGTGAACAACTGCTCCTTCTTCATGCAGTCATCAGTCGCCCGACCGGCCCCCGACCCACCCTGCCGACACCGGACCGGCGGCATGATTCCACCCGCCCGGCGCAGCACGGCGCCGGTCGATGCCAGGCACTGCGCCGGCGGCCGCTCAGCGGTGCCGCACCAGCGGGAACGGCAGGGTCTCGCGGATGGTGAGCCCGGTGAGGAACATGACCAGGCGGTCGACGCCGATGCCGAGGCCGCCGGTCGGCGGCATCGCGTACTCCAGGGCGTCGAGGAAGTCCTCGTCGAGCTCCATCGCCTCGGGGTCACCGCCGGCGGCCAGCAGAGACTGCTCGGTCAGCCGCCGACGCTGCTCGACCGGGTCGGTCAACTCCGAGTACGCCGTGCCGAGTTCGGTGCCGAAGGCGACGAGGTCCCAGCGTTCGGCGAGACGCGGGTCGAGACGGTGCTGCCGGGTGAGCGGGGAGACGTCGGTGGGGAAGTCCTTGTAGAAGGTCGGCAGCAGGGTCCTCTCCTCGACGAGCCGCTCGTACATCTCCAGGACGACGTCGCCCGTGCCGTCGTCCGCTGTGTACGGGACGCCGGCGCGGTCGCAGTGCCGCTGCAGGGCCGCCAGCTCCGTGTCGGCGTCGATCTCCTCGCCGAGCGCCTCGGAGATGGCGCCGTGGACCGTTCGCACCGGCCACTCCCCCGAGATGTCGTGCTCGCGCCCGTCCTTGTGGACGACCGGTGAGCCGAAGGCGGCCGTGGCCGCGCCCTGGATCAGCTCGCGGGCCAGACGGAGCATCTCGTCGTAGTCGGCGTACGCCTGGTAGGCCTCGAGCATCGTGAACTCGGGGTTGTGCTTGTAGGAGACGCCTTCGTTGCGGAAGGTGCGGCCCATCTCGAAGACCTTCTCCAGACCGCCGACGCACAGCCGCTTCAGATACAGCTCGGGGGCGATGCGCAGATACAGGTCGAGGTCGTAGGCGTTGATGTGGGTGGTGAAGGGCCGGGCGTTGGCGCCGCCGTGGATCTGCTGGAGCATGGGCGTCTCGACCTCGAGGTAGCCGCGCTGCAGCAGCCCCTGGCGCAGGGCCTGGACGGCGGTCGAGCGGGCGCGGACGACGTCGCGGGCGGCGGGGCCGGCCACCAGGTCGAGATGGCGCATGCGGACCTTGGCCTCGGGGTCGGTCAGGCCGCGGCGCTTGTCGGGAAGGGGGCGCAGGCATTTGGCGGTGAGCTGCCAGGCCGTCGCGAAGACGGTCGGCTCGCCCTTGTCGCTGACGCCTGCCGTCCCGGTGACGCAGAGGTGGTCGCCGAGGTCGGTGTCGGCCCGGAAGTCTCCGAGGGAGCCTGCGCGTTCCGCCGGACCCCCGGAGCGGCCGGCGGCCGCGGAACCGGGGGCGTCGCCGGAGCCGAGGGCGTCGCGGGTGAGGGCGAGCTGGTGGTCGCCCGACCAGTCGCGCAGGGTCACGAAGACGATGCCGCCGAAGTCGCGTACGCGCATGATCCGGCCGGCGACGGTGACCGTCTCTCCGTCGCCGGCGAGGGCGCGGACCTCGGCGAGCGTGTGAGTGCGCGCCGGGACGCCGACGGGGTAGGGGTCGGCGCCCCGGGCACGCAGCCGGTCGAGGGTGCGGCGCCGGACGCGGACCTGGTCGGGCAGGCCCGCGTCCGGACCGCTCCGTCCGGCCTCGTCCCCTCCGTCGAGGCCGAGCGCCGCCAGTGACGGCAGGCCTTCGGTGGTGGCGGGGCGGGGCCCGCCCTTCGGGCGCCGCTTGCCCCAGAGTTTGCGCAGGGAGGGCACGGACACGAAGCCCTCGGCGATGCCGGAGGCCAGGCCCACCCGCGCCAGGGAGCCGGCGTCGCCGTAGCACAGGAAGCGGGGGTACCACTCGGGCCGGTACTTGGCGTTGGAGCGGTAGAGCGCCTCCAGCTGCCACCACTTGGAGAAGAACAGCAGCAGTCGGCGCCACAGCCGCAGGACCGGTCCGGCGCCGATGCGGGCGCCCTCCTCGAAAGCCGAGCGGAAGACGGCGAAGTTCAGCGAGATCCGGCGCACGCCGAGCTTGGGGGCGGCCGTCGCCGTCCAGGGCCTCGACGAGGAGGCAGTCGGCGTCGGCGGGGTCGCCGAGGCGGTCCAGGGCCATCGAGAAGCCGCGTTCGGTCTCGGTGTCGCGCCAGGCGTCGGCACGGTCGACCACGTCCTCCGTCTCCCGGTCGGTGAGGGCCGAGTGGCGGCGTACGCGGCAGGTGGCGCCGGTGCGGCGGACCCGGTTGACGGCCTGCCGGGTCACCCGCATCTCGCGGCCGCCGAGGTCGAAGGAGGCGACGTGCAGGATGGCCTCGTCGCCCAGTTGCAGCGCTCCGAGCCCGGCGCGCGCGAAGGCCTTGGCGCCGTCCTCCGACGCGCCCATGACCGCGGGGGCCCAGGCGTGCCGGCGGGCCGCGTCCAGCCAGGCGGCGATGGCGTGCGGCCAGGCCTCGCGGTCGCCGACGGGGTCGCCGCTGGCCAGGCAGACGCCGGCCTCGACCCGGTAGGTGACGGCGGCCTTGCCGCTGGGCGAGAAGACGACGGCCTTGTCACGCCGGGTGGCGAAGTAGCCGAGCGAGTCCTGTGCGCCGTACGCCTTCAGCAGGGCCCGGATACGGGTCTCCTCGTCGTCGTGCAGGGCCGCTTCCATGCGCTGTGAACGGAACAGCACGGCGGCGGCGTTGAGCAGGGCGAGGGCCCCGAAGAGCCCGAGCAGGAAGAACAGGGCGCGGGGCGGGCGGCCGTCGAAGGAGCCGGCGGAGACCAGGCCCCCCAGGACCCGGTTGGCGGCCCAGCCGAGGCGCTGGCCGGCGGGGAGGGTGCCGGGGAACGCCTCGACGAGGCCCCAGCCGGCGAGGATCGCGAGGCCGAGCCCCACGAACAGCACGGCGAGCGCCCGCCGGAGGGCCGCCCGGCGGGAGGCGGCGTAGAACTCGCGGCGGGCGAGGACGAGCAGGGCCAGCGCGAGCGCGCAGACCACCAGGGACGGGACCGACTGCGCGTACAGGCCGACGGCCACGCCGAGGACGTCGGTGAGGACGAGGAGCCCCAGGTAGACGACGACCAGCCACCACGCGACCTTCTTGCGGGCGGCGGTGGCGGCGGCCAGCAGGAAGAGGAAGACGGCGTAGGCCAGGTTGGCGCTGACCGGGACGATGAGCAGGTCGAGGAAGCGGACGACGGGACGCAGCAGGCGGCGCAGCGGCGGGATCAGCGCCAGCAGGACGCACAGCAGGCCGAGGGCGCCGAAGAAGGCCGCGAACGTCTCGGGGACCCGGGTGAGGACGCGGGCCGCCGGCCGCGGGGCCGGGCGCGTGGTGCGGTCGGCCGCGGTGCGCTCCACGGTGGCACTCATGTTCCGACTGTAGGAACACCTGGGCCGGGTCGCCCGTCGGGCAGCCCGGCACCGGCGGGACCTGGGGCTTCCGATAGCCTCGGGCCGTGACGGAACAGCACTCGCAGCAGCCCGCGCACCAGTTCGAGCGAGGTACCGACGGTCCCAAGGTCGTCCTCGTCGGCGTGGACGGATCGGACTCCTCGCTGCGCGCGGCGGCCTACGCCGGCGGGCTGGCCCGCCGCCAGCACGCGCTGCTCGCCGTGGTGTACGTGCAGCCGGTGATGACGGCGGGCGCCGCGCTGGGCGTGCCGGTCGCGGAGACGACCGACGCCGTCGCCGAGGACCTGGTCGCCCAGATCCGCGAGGCCACCGAGCGGACGCGGGGGATATTCGACGTGCGCTGGGAGTTCCACACCTTCCGCGGCGATCCCTACGGCGGCCTGGCGAGGGCGGCGGACGAGCTGAAGGCGGACGCGGTGGTGGTGGGCGCCTCCGAGCAGGCCGGGCACCGGATCGTGGGTTCGGTCGCGGTGCGGCTGGTGAAGGCGGGCCGGTGGCCGGTGACGGTCGTGCCGTAGCCCGCCGTCCCGGTCCGGCCGGGTTCACCGGTCTTCCGGCCGCTGACCCGGGGCTCCGGGCGGATGACCGGGCTCCGGGCGGATGACCGGGGGCCGGCCGTGACCCGGGTGTGGGACCACGCCGCAGCACTCCTCGCTACTCCCCCATCACCAGCCCGTCCTCGGCCGCGCCCCTGCTGAGGACGACGTCCCTGATCCGGTCGCGCACTCCCTGGACGCCGGCGCCCTGGGCGAGGGCCTTGTTCAGGTCGACGACCCGTCCCGCGTCGACGTCGAACATCTGCGGCACGAACTCGGCCTTGCGCACCTCCCAGCGGCCTCCGGCCCGGGCGGGCGGGGCGAAGGTGAAGCGGGCGACGGTGGACTCGTTGCCGCGCGCGTCCTGGGCCCCCTGGTGGTTGAACATCTCACCGGCGATCTGGTCGCCCATGCCGTAGACGACCCATGTGCCGTTGACCTTCTCGTAGGCCTGGGGAACGTGGGCGTGGGTCCCGAGGATCAGGTCGATGTCGGGGCGGCCGTCGGTGCGGGAGGCGGTGAGCGTGCGGGCGAGGGTGAGCTGGCGGTCGTCCGGGGCGTCCTGCCACTCGGTGCCCCAGTGCACGGAGACGACCACCACGTCCGCGCCCGCCTTCCGGGCCACCTTGGCGTCGGCGATGATGCGGCTCTCGTCGATCAGGTCGACGGTCCAGGGCTGCCCGGGCGGGAGGGGGTAGCCGTTGGTGTCGTAGGTGTAGGCGAGGTGGGCGACGCGGGCCGGGCCCGCGCGCAGCAGGGTGACCGAGTTGCCCTCGGCCTCGGTGCGCGCGGTGCCCGCGTGCCGCACGCCGGCGGCGTCGAGCGCGTCCAGGGTGCGCTGCACGCCGGCGGCTCCGTCGTCGAGGCTGTGGTTGGAGGCGGTGGAGCAGCCGTCGTAGCCGGTGGCGGCGAGGGCGGCGGCGATCTCGGGCGGGGACTTGAAGGCGGGGTAGCCGGTGTAGTCGCCGTTCGCGCCGTACACCGTCTCCATGTGGCACAGGGCGACGTCGGCACGGGAGACGACGGGTGCGATCCCCGCGAGCATGGGGCGGAAGTCGTAGGCGACGCCGCCGCCGTCGAAGCGGGCGCGGTCGATGACGGTGGTGTGCGGAAGGATGTCGCCCGAGGCGACGAGGGTGAAGCCGCGGGCGCCGGCGGGCGCCGGGCGTCCGGGCCGTTCTCCCGGCCGGTGGTCCTGGCTCTGGCAGGCGGCGGCCGCGGTGAGGACGACCGTCAGGGCCAGGGCCACCTGATGTCTGCGCGCGATCACCGGATCACCCCAGTTCATCCGAATTGTCATATTTATGCATGTCTCACTACTAGTCGATGCGAGACGGCCGACCGACGCGGCACTCCCTTCGTCCACGGGCGATGCCCGCGATCGGCGTAGCCGGGACCGTTCGTCGAACCGTTCGCCGACGCGATCGACCGTCCGCCGCAGACCCCTGTGCGCGCCCTGTCTCGAACCCGCCCCTTGCGATGCCATACGCCCATGACCGCCACCGCCGCCCTCAACGCCCGGACGACGACCGCCGAACACGAGCTCGCCGCGCTCCAGCGCGAGCACGGCCGGCCGCTCTTCGCGCTGCTGCTGCGGCTGTGCGACGGCGACCGCCAGCGCGCCGAGGATCTGGTCCAGGAGACTCTGGTCCGCGCCTGGCAGCACCCCGAGGCGCTGCGCGCCGACGCCTTCGACTCCGTGCGGCCCTGGCTGCTCACCGTCGGCCGGCGGCTCGCGATCGACGCCCGGCGGGCCCGCCAGGCCCGTCCCGCCGAGGTCGGCGACGCGGTGCTGGAGAACGCGCCGGTCTGCGCCGACCACGCCGAGCGGGCGGCCGCGACCCTCGATGTGCGCGAGGCTGTGAAGACTCTCACTCCGCAGCACCGTGAAGTCCTGGTGCTGGTGTATTTCCGAGGGGCGAGTGTGGCGGAGGCCGCCGAAACGCTCGGCATCCCGCCCGGTACCGTGAAGTCCCGCGCGTACTACGCGCTGCGCGCCCTGCGCCGGGTGCTTCCGGGATACGCGGCCGACCTGCACTGAAACCCACGGTCGGGTCAAGCCTTCGCAAAGCGCCTTGCCGAGGACCCCCGTTGGGTAATCGGGTGTCCTTATCCGTGTTCCGGACGGGTCCGGGAAGCGGGTCTCCAGCGTCCCGGCGACGGGCGAAGCGCACGCACCGGAGGAAGGCAGGAAGGGATGCTGCACAGAGGGCACCAGAGCACGGACGGCACCGGCGGCGGCGAACTGACCGTCCCCATGGCCTGGTTGTACGCCGAGTACATCGCCGACGAACTGCTGCGGACCGGTGAGCTCATGCCGCCGACGTCCTTCGAGTTCCGCGCCGGGCGTGACGCCCTGGCACTGACGATCTTCCTGTCCGACACCGACGGCGAGCTGCCCGGGATCCGGGTCGTGACCCAACTGGAGACCTGGCTTTCGCTCACGGCGTACGACCAGCCGTGGCAGGAGTGGGTCGGCGCACGTATGTCACAACTGACGGACGAGGCGTCCGCGTCGGAGGGGCCCGATCCCGATCTGGAACTCGCCGCCGCGGCCTGGCGCTGGCTGGAGGAGACGGAGCTGCTCGCTCCCGACCTCAACGCGGTGCCGGGCGGCTCCGTCGGCGCCGGCGAGGACGACGGGCCAAAGGTCTGGACGCCCGCCTGGCAGCTCGGGTTGCCACTCGGCCACCTGGCGATTCATCTTTTCTAGACTCGCACCAATCCGCGGGCCGGACCGCTCCGAACATCTGGGTCACGATTCGGTACGCGGCTTGAGTGATTCGTCTGCCAGGTGCGTACCGGTGGGAGCAAGGAGTAACCCCACTGGCACTCAACGGCACGAGGTTTCGGCATGAGGTCCCTGGAAAGGCATCGCGACGTCGGCGCGTACGCGCTCGGCGTGCTGGACGAAGCAGAGGCTTTCCGCTTCGAGGACCACCTCATGGAGTGTCCTCAGTGTGCGGCACAGGTCACCGAGTTCGGCCCCACCGCACGGCAGATGATGCTGTACCGGCGTGCCACCCCGCGCGCCGTGCACCCCTTCGCCGGGCCCGGTCCGCAGCTGCTGGACCGGCTGCTCGCCGAGGTGGCGACCCGGCACCGTGCGGTGCGCCGGCGCGTGCTGTACGCCGTGGCCGCCTCCGTGGTGGTGGCCCTCGCCGGCCCCGTGATCGCGATGATGGCGGGCGGCGGCAGCGGTGGCGACGACGGCGCGAACGCCGTGCGGGTCACCGCGACGGACGAGAAGTCCGGGGTGTGGGCCCAGGTCACCACCGAGGACGAGGAATGGGGCAGCCATGTGCGGCTGGAGGTCAAGGACGGCGCGGGCCCGCGTTCCTGCCGTCTGATCGCCGTCGGTCGCGACGGCTCCGAGCAGACCGTCACCAGCTGGAACGTCCCCCTGCACGACGCCCGCCCCAACACCATGCAGGGCGCGGCGGCCTGGCACCCCGACGAGATCGCCCGCTACGAGCTGCGCACGGCCGGCGGCGAACACCTGGTGACGCTCCCCGTGCAGTGACCGGCCGGAGTGAGTTCAGGTCACTCCGGCGCCGTCTCACCAGCACATGAGAGCCGCTCCCGCCGCCGCCCCGGGCGGAGTGCAGACGGACCCGGTCCACCTACCGGCGCCCCTTGCCGCGCCGGATGCCGATGCGGTGCCGGCGGGAAGCGCGCACCGCGGCGAGCAGCCCCGCCCCTGCCGCGCCGCGCAGGCGCGCAACGACCGCCGGAGTCCTCCGAACGGCCCGCCTCGGCCGGCTACTTGAGCAGCCGGGACATTCTCCGGTCCGCCAGTGGCCGGCCGCCCGTCTGGCAGGTGGGGCAGTACTGGAGCGCGGAGTCGCTGAAGGAGACCTCCCGGACGGTGTCGCCGCACACCGGACACGGTTCGCCGGCACGGCCGTGGACGCGCAGACCGCTCTTCTTCTCGGCCTTCAGCCGCCCCGCCGCCAGGCCCCGCGAGCGTTCGACGGCCTCCGTCAGTGTCGTGCGCAGGGCCTCGTGGAGGGCGTGGATCTCCTCCGGCGTCAGGGAGGCCGCCAGCTTGAAGGGGGACATTCTCGCGGCGTGCAGGATCTCGTCGCTGTACGCGTTGCCGACGCCGGCGATCAGGCTCTGGTCGCGCAGGGCGCCCTTGAGCTGACGGCGTTCTCCCGCGAGCAGGGCGGCGAAGCGGGCCTCGTCGAAGTCGGCGGCGAGCGGGTCGGGGCCCAGCCGGGCGACGCCGGGCACCTCCTGCGGATCTCGGACGACGTACACGGCGAGGCGCTTCTGGGTGCCGGCCTCGGTGAGGTCGAAGCCCGCACCCGTCTCCAGGGCGACCCGCAGGGCGAGGGGGCCCTTGCCGGGGCGGGGCGGGCCGTCGGGGAGGCGGTCCTTCCAGTGCAGCCAGCCCGCGCGGGCGAGGTGGGTGACGAGGTGCAGGCCGTCCGCGGTCGTCAGGTCGAGGAACTTGCCGTGCCGGTGCACGGCGGTGACCTCCTGCCCGTCCAGGGCGGTGACGGGCGGGTCGTACGTCTTCAGCACGCTGATCGCGACGGGCAGCACGCGCACGATCTCGTGGCCGACCAGATGCTCGGCCAGGAAGTCCTTGAGGGCTTCCACCTCGGGAAGTTCCGGCATACGTCCAGAGTGCCACGCGGGCTCAGTGGTGCTCGTGCACGACGAACTCGCACCACACGCACTTGCCGCCGCCCCGGGCCTCCACTCCCCAGCCGTCGGTGAGCAGGTCCACCAGGAGCAGGCCGCGGCCGGAGACGCCCGACTCGCCGGCGTCGCGGCGGCGCGGCAGCGCGCTGGAGGAGTCCTCGACCTCCACGCGGAGCCGGCGGTCGCCGCCGGTCAGCGCGCGCAGAGTGACGATCGCCGCGCCCTCGGTGTGCATGAGGGCGTTGGTGACCAGCTCGTCGGCGACCAGCTCGATCTCGTCGGAGCGGTCCCGGGCCCCCCAGGAGCGGACGGCGGCGCGGATCATGTGCCGGGCCTCGGTGAGGGCCTCCGGATCGCCGGGAGCCACATGCTGCTGGAGGCGGTTGCCGGACTGCGGGTTGTCCGGGCCGCGCCGGCGCAGCAGCAGCAGGGCCACGTCGTCGTCCCCGCCGCGCTCCTCGGCGATCTCGATGAGCCGGTCGGCGAGTTCGCGGACGTCCTCGGGGCCCGCGGCGATGAAGGCGGCAAGGGTCTGCATGCCGTCGTCGAGGTCGGCGCCGGGCTGCTCCACCAGGCCGTCGGTGCACATCAGCAGGGTGTGCCCGGGATCGAGCTCGACCGTGCCGACCGGGTACCCGAGACTGCCGAACTCGGCGGACAGGCCGAGCGGCAGCCCCCCTGGCACCGGAACGCGCCGGCAGTTCCCGTCCGGGCCGCGCAGCAGGGGCTCGATGTGCCCGGCGCGGACCAGCTGGACGACCCCGGTGGACAGGTCCGCCTCCGCGTACAGGCAGGTCGCGAAGCGGTCGGTGTCGAGCTCGTGCAGGAAGACGGAGGCCCGGGCCATCACGGCCGCCGGGGTGTGCCCCTCGGCCGCGTAGGCCCTCAGCACGATGCGCAGCTGCCCCATGACGGCGGCCGCGTGCGTGTCGTGGCCCTGGACGTCGCCGATGACCGCGCCGACCCGGCCGCCGGGCAGCGGGATCACGTCGTACCAGTCGCCGCCGATGTCCCGGCCGTTCGCGCCGCCTATGGTGGCGGCGCGATAGCGGACGGCCACCTCGGCGCCGCGCACACTGGGAATGGTGCGCGGGAGCATGGCCTGCTGGAGGCCCTGGGCGATGTCCTTCTCCTGCTCGTAGAACATGGCCCGCTGCAGGCTCTGCGCGATGCTGGAGCCGAGGGCGACGAGGATGTTGCGCTCCTCGGGGGTGAAGCCGTGACGGTCGCTGTAGAGCAGCCCCATCGCGCCGATCGGACGGGCCTGCACGATGAGCGGCAGATAGGCCGCCGAGGTGATCCTCAGGTCGGTGAGGTGCGGCCACAGCACGGGGTAGCCGCCGGCGAACTCCTCGGGCGACTCGATGAAACGGGGGGTGAGGGTCCGCACCACCTCGCTCATCGGATACGGCTCGTCGATCCGGGTGACCAGCGTGCCGGGCACGAAGCTGCCCTCCGGTCCCTCGGCGATCAGCCGGATCCGGCCGGCCTCGACCAGGCCCATGACGAGGCTGGTCGCCCCCAGGTGGGTGAGGCCGTGGGTGTCCTTGAGGACGTCGATGACGTCCTGGACGGTGCGGGCGTGCGCGAGGGCCGCGGTGGTGAGCTGGACGACGTTGGTCTGCTCGCGGCGCGCGTCGTCGAGTGCGGCCGCCTCGTGGCGGTCGGCGAGATCGTGCAGCTCGTCGGTGGCGTCCCGGACGATGCCGACGATCCGGCGCGGCCGGCCGGTGCCGTCGCGCCGGATGTAGCCCTGGGTGTGGGTCCAGCGCAGGGCGCCGTCGCGCAGTCGCAGGCGGAAGTAGGCGCCGTAGTTCTCGCTGCCGTCCTTGATGGCCTGGGAGACCAGCTCGTCCAGGCGGATGCCCTCGTTGGGCGGAACCCGCAGGGCGAGCGACGCCGGGTTGCCGTCGTACTCGTCCGGCCGCAGATCGAAGATCTCGTGGGCCCGGGCGTCCATCTGGAGCACACCGGAGTCCAGGTCCCAGTCGAAGCCGCCCATGCGATTGAGCGCCAGGATCGGGTCCGGGTGGGCGGGCCAGTCGTCCGGGAGTGAAAGGGCTCTCGCTCCCCGATCAGCCATGGGCCCACCTTGCCAGGATTTGCCCGATTATTCGACCGGTGAGCGCCGGACCCGCGGCCACGGTCAGCCCAGGGCGATGTCGACGGGACTGCCGAAGACGGCGTCCGGCCGGTCGGGCACGCCGGAACCGCCGGACCGGTACGGCTCGCCGAGCTCGCCCGACTCGTCGGACTCGTCGGGCCCGTCCGGGATCAGCCCGCCGCCGTCGGGCAGGTCGGGCACCTCGGGCACGGTCTCGGGGCCGATCGCGTCGGGGTCGAAAGAGCCGGGGTCGAGGCCGCGGTCGAGCTCCGGCCCGTCCGCGTCCGCGCCGTCGGCGTCGGGGCCCGAGCCGTCCGCGAAGGGGTCGTCGAAGAGGGCGCGGCCCTCGGCGGCCGGGAGGACGACGTCCGATCCCGGCATCGTGTGGTTCGCCGCCTCGCCGCCGCGGCAGGCGACGACGAGCGCCGCCGAGAGCGCGCAGGCGGTGAGGAGAGTGGCTGTGGGTAGTCGCACCACGTGCTCCGCATCGTCCGAACGGATCGAACCGAAGTGGTTCGCCCACTATTGTCTGCTTGGCCCGCACGGGTCACGCAAGCGGAGCGAGCGGACACCTACCGTGACGAGTCGGCCGGGGAGAGCCAGGGCCGGAGGGGGGCCGACCGGGAAGGGACAGGACCGGGGAGGACCGACCGGGAAGGGACAGGACCTGAGCGAAGGAGCGCACGGCCGTGGAGTGGTTCACCGCACCCGACTACTGGCTGAGCCGGCTGGTCTTCCAGCGCGCCCTGGCGGGCCTGTACGTGGTCGCGTTCCTGGCCACGGCGCTGCAGTTCCGGGCGCTGCTCGGGGAACGGGGAATGCTGCCGGTGCCCCGGTTCGTCGAGCAGGCGCCCTTCCGGCGGGCGCCCAGCCTGTTCCAGCTGCGCTACTCCGACCGGTTCTTCGCGGGCTGTGCGTGGACGGGGTGCGCGGTGTCGGCGGCGCTGCTGGCCGGCGTCGACGGGCTGCTGCCGCTCTGGGCGGCGATGGCACTGTGGCTCGTGCCGTGGGCGCTGTACCTGTCGATCGTCAACGTGGGCCAGACCTGGTACGGGTTCGGCTGGGAGTCCCTGCTGCTGGAGACCGGCTTCCTCGCGGTGTTCCTGGGCAACGACGAGGTGGCCCCGCCGGTCGTCGTCCTCTTCCTGATCCGCTGGCTCCTGTTCCGGGTCGAGTTCGGCGCGGGCCTGATCAAGATGCGGGGGGACGCCTGCTGGCGGAAGCTGACCTGCCTCTACCACCACCACGAGACGCAGCCGATGCCCGGCCCGCTGAGCTGGTTCTTCCACCGCCTGCCCAAGCCCCTGCACCGCGTCGAGGCGGCGGCGAACCACCTCACCCAACTCGTCGTGCCGTTCGCGCTGTTCGCCCCGCAGCCGGTGGCGACGGCGGCCGCCGCGCTGATGATCCTCACCCAGCTGTGGCTGGTGCTGTCGGGCAACTTCTCCTGGCTCAACTGGATCACCGTCGTCCTGGCAGTCCCGGCGCTGGCTCTCCCCTCCGACCACGGTCCGGGCCCCGACGCCCCGCTCTGGTACGAGGTCATCGTGCTCGCCGTGGCCGCCGTGCTGCTGTTCCTCAGCCACCGCCCGGTGCTCAACATGCTCTCCCGCCGGCAGGTGATGAACCGGTCCTTCGATCCGCTCCACCTGGTCAACACCTACGGCGCGTTCGGCAGCGTCAGCCGGATCCGCTACGAGGTGGTGGTCGAGGGCACGCGCGACACCGCGCCCCGCGAGGACTCCGACTGGCGGGAGTACGAGTTCAAGGGCAAGCCGGGCGATCCGCGGCGCTGGCCGCGCCAGTTCGCCCCCTACCATCTGCGCCTGGACTGGATGATGTGGTTCGCGGCGCTCTCCCCCGCCTACGCCGGGGCGTGGTTCGCCGCCCTGGTGGAACGGCTGCTGGAAGGCGACCGCGACACGCTGAAGCTGCTGCGCCGTTCCCCGTTCCCGCCCGGCGAGCCCCCGCACCACGTCCGCGCCCGTCTGTTCCGCTACCGGTTCACGACTTGGCGTGAGCTGCGGGAGACGGGCGCGTGCTGGGAGCGGACGTATGTGCGCGAGTACCTGCCGCCGACCCGGCTCGCGAACTCGGCCCGCAGGCCGTAGACGCGGCGCGGCTCACAGGCCGTAGACGCGGGCCGCGGTGGTCTCGAAGATCTGGACGTGGTCGTGCGGGTCGGTCAGCCGCCGTGCGAGGTCCACGACTTCGCCGTACGACGCGGCCACCGTGCACACCGGCCAGTCCGAGCCGAACATCAGCCGGGCCGGGCCGAAGGCCTGCAGCACCGTGTCCGCGTACGGGCGCAGGTCGTCGATGGTCCAGGACGCCGGGTCGGCCTCCGTCACCATGCCGGAGAGCTTGCAGACCGTGTGGGGCAGGGCGGCGAGCGCCCGGACGTCGCGCGCCCAGGGCTCCAGCGCCCCGGCGGCGATGGGCGGCTTGCCCAGGTGGTCCAGCACGAAGGTGAGTCCGGGCAGCGCGGCCGCCGCACGGACGCAGGCCGGCAGCTGGCCGGGCAGCACCACCAGGTCGTAGACGAGACCGGCGTCGGCGACTGCGGCCAGCCCTCGCTGCACGTCGGCCCGCAGCAGCCACTCCGGGTCGCTCTCGCCCTGGACCTGGTGCCGGATCCCCTTGAGGTACCGGCCGCCGGGCAGCTCCCGCAGCCGGGCCAGTTCGTCGGCGACGTCCGGTCGGGTCAGGTCGGTCCAGCCGACGACGCCCGCGATCAGGTCGCTCCCCGCCGCGAGCGCGAGGAACTCGGGCGTCTCCTCGGCCACGGTGACCGTCTGGACGAGGACCGTGCGGTCGACCCCTGCCGCGCGGGCCTCGGGCGCCAGGTCGCCGACGCCGAAGTCCCGCCGCAGCGGGCTGCCTTCGGCGATCCAGTCCTGGTCGCGCACCGACAGGTCCCAGACGTGGTGGTGCGCGTCGACGCTCACACCGGCTCCCGGACGAGGGGAGCGGGGACGGCGACGCGGTCCACGCGGCTCACGGTGGGCAGGGCGGTTCTCATGACGGCTCCTCGGAGGGAAGCAGGCCGGTGTCCCGCAGCTCCTGCCAGAGGGCGGCGGGCACGGGTGTGCCGAACTGCACGGCGCAGTCGCGCGCTTCGTCCGCCGAGCGGACGCCGACCAGCACGCTCGCGACGGCAGGATGGGCGGCGCAGAACGCCAGGGCCGCGGCGCGCAGGCCGACGCCGTGCCGCCCGGCGGCCTCCCGCAGGCGCAGGGCCCGGTCCACCAGGCCGGCGGGGGCCCGCGTGTACTCGTACGTGGCCCCGGGCCGGGGGTCGGCGAGCAGGCCGGAGTTGAACGCGCCCCCCACGACCACCGACACGCCCCGCTCGAGCGCCGCGGGCAGCAGTTCGGCCCCGGCCCGCTGGTCGAGCAGCGTGTACCGGCCGGCGCACAGCACCACGTCGACGTCCGTGTCGCGGAGGAAGCGCGTGAGCATCTCCGCCTGGTTCATGCCGGCCCCGATCGCTCCGACGACGCCTTCGGAGCGCAGCCTCTCGAGCGCCGGGTAGCCCTCCCGGAAGGCCTGCTCGGCGTGGTCGTCGGGGTCGTGGAGGTAGACGACGTCCACGCGGTCGAGGCCGAGGCGTTCCAGGCTCGCCTCCAGCGTGCGGCGGACGCCGTCGGCGCTGAAGTCCCACACGCGGCGGTGCGCGGCCGGGACGGCGAAACCGTTCGCCAGGTCGTCGCCGTGGCCG
Source organism: Streptomyces sp. SAS_272 (assembly GCF_052543235.1). NCBI lineage: Bacteria > Bacillati > Actinomycetota > Actinomycetes > Kitasatosporales > Streptomycetaceae > Streptomyces > Streptomyces sp. SAS_272. The sequence continues at coordinate 47,033 of NZ_JBMNDR010000031.1, forward strand.
TCGGCCGGCTCCAGTCGGCGGCCCACCTTGGTGGAGACCGTGTAGTGCGCCCGGGGGTGCTCGCGCAGCGCGGCGCCGAGGCGCCGTTCGGACAGGCCGAGGCCGTAGTGCGGCGCCGTGTCGAAGTAGCGGACGCCCTGCCCCCAGGCGGCTGCCACGGCTTCCTGCGCCTGTTCCTCGCCGACCTCGGCGAACAGGTTGCCGAGGGCGGCGGCGCCGAAGCCGAGCCGGCTGACCGTCACACGGCTGCGCCCGAGCCGGTTCACCGGACCGGTGCCGCAGGCGCCCTCCGCCGCCGGGGCCGTCAGCCCTTCGAAGTCGCTCACCCGGCGTTCCCCTTCCCGCTCTCGAGGTTCGGCTCCTCCGACCGTACCCGCCGCAGGCGCCCCGTGATCCACCCGGCCCCGGCCGATCACCGGCCGATCACCCGCCGACGTGCGGCCGGCCACCGGCGGATGACCGGACGACGTGCGGCCGGGGCCCGACAGCCGCACAACCGGCCGGTCGGCCGGCGCCTCTCGACTCGGGGCGTCCGCCGGGGCACAGTTCTCCCTACGTACTCGCGAGTAGTGCAGAGGAGCTGCCGTGGCTGCCTGGGTGGGCCGGACCGCCGTCGAGATCGCCGCCGCCGTGCGGGAGAAGCGGGTCACGCCCCGGGAGGTGGTGGCGGAGCACCTCGCGCGGATCGAGCGGCTGGACGGCCGCGTCGGCGCGTTCCGCGCGGTGCGGGCCGAGGCCGCGCTCGCGGAGGCCGACGAGGTGGCCGCCCGGCCCGACCTGGGCGAGCTGGCGCTGGCCGGGGTGCCGGTGGCGGTCAAGGACAACCTCGGTGTGCGGGGCGAGACCATGCGCGTCGGCTCGGCGGCGACGCCCGACGCCCCGTCCGCCGCCGACCATGTCACCGTCGCCCGGCTGCGCGCCGCCGGCGCGGTGGTCGTCGGGCTGACGAACGTGCCGGAGCTGTGCGTGTTCGGCACCACGGAGGGCGTCCACGGCACCGCCCGCAATCCGTGGGACGTCTCCCGCACGGCGGGCGGCTCCTCCGGCGGGAGCGCGGCCGCGGTCGCCGCCGGGATGACGCCGATCGCGCTCGGCAACGACGGCATGGGCTCGCTGCGCATCCCGGCGGCCAACTGCGGCCTGGTGACCTTGAAGCCGGGTCACGGGGTGGTGCCGGCCGGGATCGGGGACGGCGACTGGTTCGGGATGTCGGAGAACGGCCCGCTGGCGACCACGGTGGCGGACGCGCGGCTGATGCTCTCCGTGCTCGCGGACGCCGACGTCACGGCGGCCGACGGGGCCGGGGCACTGCGGATCGCGGTCTCCGTGCGCAGCCCGCTGGCCGGGGTCACGGTGAGCGCTCCCTACGCGGGCGCGGCCCGGGACGCGGCCGGCGTGCTGATGAAGACGGGGCATCTGGTGCGGCGGGCCGATCCGCCCTATCCGCTGTCGCTGGGCGTGACCTCGCTCGCCCACTGGACGGCGGGCACGGCCGTGGACGCGGCCACTCTCGACGCCCGCCTGCTGACCCGTCGCACCCGGGTGCACGCGGCGCTCGGCCGGCGCTTCCTGAACGGGGTGCGCGCGGGCTCGGCGCGCGAGGAGCTGCGGCGCCGGCTGGAGCCGTTCTTCGCGGAGTACGACGTGCTGCTCACCCCGGCGCTGGCGCGGCGGTCGCCGAAGGCCGGGCCGTGGCACGAGCGGGGCTGGCTGCGCAACGTCCTGGCGAACACCAACTACTCGCCGATGACCCCGCCGTGGAACCTGACCGGCTGGCCGGCGATGGCGGTCCCGTCCGGCACGCTGCCGTCCGGTGCGCCCGCGGCGGTGCAGCTGGTCGGACGGCCGGGTTCGGAGGCGGAGCTGCTGCGCGTGGCGGAGCAGCTGGAGAACCTGCGCCCCTGGCGGCGCACGGCGTCGCTCGACCGGAGCGCGCGCTGAGGCCCGGCCGGAGCCTGCCCCGGCCGCGTCGGCCTGGGCGGAGGCGGCCGGGGAGGGCGGGCGGAGGGCGGGCCCGCGGGGGGCGGCATGGGCGTGGCTCGGGTGTGGGCGCACGCCCATGCGGCGGTGATCGCGCGGTGCGCGATCCGTGGGTTCAGTCCACGCTGGGCAGGATGTGGTCCTCGGCCAGGTCGTCCTCGTAGCCGGCCAGGCGGATGGGGGCGGAGCGGGCCCACACGTCGAGGTTGCCGATCTCGCCGGGCCTGCGGCCGGCCCGCTCCGTGCGTTCCTTGGGACGTTGCTCGCGATTCGTCTTCTCCGGTGTCACCGCGCACTCCTTATGTGTCGGGTCACCCTCGGGGCGTGCCGGCCAGTCTGCGGTCCGGCGCTGAACGCTCCCTAGGGTCTGGCTGGAGTCGGTGGCGACACGGTGGCGCCGGTGACTCCCAGGAGAGCTGGCCGTTGTGAACCGGCTTGTCCCAGACGGACGGTGGGTGTGGGTGGCACTCCGTCCTGCTGTCCGTCCGCTACACACTAACCAAATGAGCGGGGTGCCGCTCGATAGGGCCTGAAGATTTGACACAACCATGGCGCGTCACCCACAGGCCCCCGTAAGCGAATTGAACCCTTTTCACCGCTTCCACGCCCTATGAGTTCACCCGGACGGCGTATGTCGCCGACCCCCTCCCGGTTCCTCGCCCCATGTCCGAAAGGCCGCCCGCCCGGCCCGTCCGGCCTCGCCGACGCCGCACGGCCGCCCGCCGGCGGTGGTCGGAGGAAGCAACTCCCTTCCTGGGCCTGTCGGTTGGGAGCGGGCCGTGAGACCGTACGCCGATGACGTCGTCGTACGGGTTGCGCGGCAGGGCCGCCCTCGTCACCGGGGGCACGCGGGGCATCGGATGGGCGGTGGCCCGGGCGCTCCGGGACGCCGGGGCGCGGGTGTGCGTGAGCGCACGGGACCCCGACGAGGTGCGGCGCGCCGCCGCCGAGCTGGGCGGGGTGGGGCTGGCCGGGAGCGTCGCGGACCCGGGTCATCCCGAGGAGCTCACCGACCTGTGTCTGCGCTCCTTCGGGCGGCTGGACGTCCTGGTGAACAACGCGGCGACCAACCAGCCGTACGGCCCCCTCATGGACGCCGACCCGGACGTGTGGCGGGAGGCGTTCGCCGTCAACGTCGAGGCCCCGTTGCGGCTGGTGCAGTGCGCGTGGCACGGCTGGATGCGTGAGCACGGCGGGGCCGTGGTGAGCGTCTGCACGGAGGGCGCGGGGCATGTGGGGCCGGGCGTCGGGGCCTACGGCACCAGCAAGGCGGCGCTGCTGCACCTCACCCAGCAGCTCGCGGGCGAGCTGGGCCCGGGGGTGCGGGTGAACTCCGTCTCCCCCGGCCTCGTCCGCACGGAGATGGCGCGGTTCGTCTGGGAGCCCAGGGAGCGGGCCGTCGCACGGGAGCTGCCGCTCGAACGCATCGGCGAGCCGCAGGACGTGGCCCGGGCGGTGCTGTGGCTGTGCTCGGACGAGGCCCGGTGGATCACGGGCGCGGACCTGCTGGTGGACGGCGGCACGCGGGTGCGGGCGGCACGCGCCGCACGTCAGGAGCCCGCGCCCGGGTGACACGAGGCTCCGCCGGCCGGTCCGCACGGTCGCCCCGCGACGTGCACCCGGCGCAGGCGTCGACTCCGCTTCCCGGCCCGCCGCAGGCCGGGCCCATCGGCTCCGGCCCCCTCAGCGCAGGCGCCGGCTCCGGGTCAGCGGCACGGACCTCCGGTCACCACTTGCCCGGTGCGTAGTCCTTGAGGAAGACCCCGTACAGGTCCTCGCCGGCCTCGCCCCGCACGACCGGGTCGTAGACCCGGGCCGCGCCGTCCACCAGGTCGAGCGGCGCGTGGAAGCCCTCCTCCGCGAGGCGCAGCTTGTCGTAGTGCGGGCGCTCGTCGGTGATCCAGCCGGTGTCGACGGAGGTCATGAGGATGCCGTCGGTCTGGAACATCTCCTGCGCGCTGGTGCGGGTCACCATGTTCATCGCCGCTTTGGCCGCGTTCGTGTTCGGGTGCCCGGCGCCCTTGTAGCCGCGACCGAAGACGCCCTCCATCGCCGAGACGTTCACGACGTACGCGCGCCCGCTCCCGGCCTTCGCCGCGGCGTCGGCCATGGCCGGCCGGAGCTTGCTGATCAGGATGAACGGCGACGTGTAGTTGCACAGCTGGGTCTCGAGCAGCTCCACCGGGGAGATCTGCTCGATGGTCTGCACCCAGGTGTTGGTGTCGACGACGTCGGGGACCAGGCCGCCCGCGTCGATGGCCGTGCCGTCGAGGTGCCGGGCGATGCTGGCGTTGCCCGCGACCAGGGCGAGGTCGGCGACCTTCTGCGCGTCCAGGGCGCCGGCCCCGACCGGCAGTGCGGTGAGCCCGTCGACGGCGCCGGAGCCGAACGCGCCGATGACGTGGTGGGCGGGCAGCTCGCCGGCGGGCAGCGGGGCGCTCTCGCCGCCCACCAGTGCGGCGTAGGCGGAGGGCAGCCGGCGCACGGTCTGTGTGGCGTTGTTGATGAGGATGTCGAGCGGCCCCGCTGCGGCGACCTGCTCGGCGAGGGCCACGGCCTGCGCGGGGTCGCGCAGATCGATGCCCACGACCTCCAGGCGGTGGATCCAGTCGGCCGAGTCGTCCATGGCCTTGAATCGGCGGATGGCGTCCTTCGGGAAACGCGTGGTGATCGTGGTGTGCGCGCCGTCGCGCAGCAGCCGCAGCGCGATGTACATGCCGATCTTGGCCCGGCCGCCGGTGAGCAGCGCGCGCTTGCCGGTGAGGTCGGCGCGCACGTCGCGCTTGTCGCGGTTCAGTCGGGCGCACTCGGGACAGAGCTGGTGGTAGAAGTAGTCGACCTCGACGTACCGGGTCTTGCAGGTGTAGCAGGAGCGCGGTCGCTGGAGTATCCCGGCGATCCTGCCCTCCTCGGTGACGGACGAGGGCAGGATGCCCTCGGTCTCGTCGTCGATGCGCTGGGCCGAACCGGTGGCGGTGGCCTCGGTGACCGTCTTGTCGTGGGCGGTCTTGGCGGCCCGGCGTTCCTGGCGGCGGCGCTGCTTGACCGTGCGGTAGACGCCCGCGGTGGCCCGGCGCACGGCGATCGCGTCCGGGTGGTCCACGTCGAGCTTGTCGAGCTCCTCCAGCACGCCGAGGCAGACGGCGAGCCGCTCGGGATCGATGCCGGGCCCGTGCACGACCGTGTCAACGGCCTCCTCGGTGATCGCCGCCGAGTTGTCCTCTGTCACCGTCATCGCGCTGCCGCTTCCCTGCTCACCCGGGCGGCGCTCCGACCGCGCCCGCCTTACGAAGGGGGAATTTTACGGAGCGCCGCGCCTCTCCTCCAAACGCGCTCCCGTCAAGGGCCGCAGGCCGTGATGAGCGTCTCCACCTCGGCGGTCAGCGCGCGGGCGACGCGGTCGAGGTCGGGGACGGCCTCGGCGTCGGCGACGAGCCCGTAGTGGACGCGGCCGCGGTAGGTGGAGACCGCGACGGCCAGGGCCTGGCCGCGGGCCAGCGGCGCGTAGGGGAAGACCTCGTCGACCGGGTTCCCGCCGAGCTTCAGGCCGAGGCTGGGCAGCGGGACGCTGGTGACGAGGATGTCGAACCAGAACCGGGCCGCCTGGCCGGCCAGCGGCCCGCCGAGCCGGTGGCCGAGGGCCGGGACGTGGTCGGCGAGCAGGGCGACGGCGCCCGCGCCCCTGGCCGGCCCGGCGTCCTTGTTGCGGTCCATGGCGGTGCGGACGTGGGCGAGCCGGCCCAGCGGGTCCGGGTCGTCGACCGGGAGCCGCACCACGTACCCGGAGAGCCGGTTGCCCTGCGGGTGCGCGGTGCGCGGGCGGCGCTGGGAGACGGGGATCAGGGCGCGCGGCCGTACGCCCGCGCTGCCGTCGCCGCGCTCGTCGAGCCAGCGGCGCAGGGCTCCGGCGACGACCGCGATCAGCACGTCGTTGACGGTGCCGCCGGCGACCTTGCGGATCCGGTGCACGTCGTCGAGGTCGATGACCACGCCGGCGGTGCGGCGGGTGCCGCTGGGCGCGGCGGTGAGCGCGGCGCTGGAGCGCACGCCGAGGCCCGAGACCGCGAGCGAGGCGCCGATGTCGAGGGCGCGGCCCACGTCGGAGACGGTCCCGCGCAGCAGTCCGCGCAGCCGGTCCACGTCGGGGATGAGCCTGCGGGCGGGCGCGGCCGGGCGGGGCCGGCGCTCGGGCAGGTCCATCGGGTCGAGGACGGCCGCGGCCAGCGTCAGGGCGCGCAGACCGTCGGCGAGGGCGTGGTGGAACTTGAAGAGCACGGCGAAGGAGGCGCCGTCCGCCCCCGGCAGGACGTGCGCCTCCCAGGGCGGACGGCCGCGCTCCAGGGGCCGTTCCATGAGCCGGCCCGCCGCGGTCTGGAAGTCGGCTTCGGGAGCGTGCAGACGGACGTGGTGGCGCGGGTCGAAGTCCGGGTCGGCCTCGCGGACGGCTCCCCCGAAGGCGAGCGGCTGCCACACGTCCCGGATCCGCATCCGCAGCCCGGGGACGCCGGACGCCCGGGCCGCGAGCAGGTCTGCCGCGTGGGCGCCCGCGGCGGGCGAGTGCGCCGAGAAGACGCCGAGAGCGCCCAGGTGCATGGGGTGCTCGGCCGACTCGAGGTTCCAGAACGCCAGGTCGAGGGGGGCCAGCAGATCATCAGCAGTCACGGACTTGCCTCGCGTCGAGGACGGGTGAGCGAAGGACGGGTGTGAAACCAGTCAACCCCTCGGACGCGATTACGGTCAAGTACGATCACGCTACGCACAGTTAACATCCGATTAAGTTCATGACACCTGGCACCCCTTGCCCAGGGCGATCACCCCGCCCGGGGACACCGTGTACAGCTCCGCGTCCCGCTCCGGGTTCACGCCGATGGTCGCGCCCGGGGGGACGTCGACGTTCTTGTCCAGAACCGCCCCGCGCACCACGGCGCCCCGGCCGATGTGCACGTTGTCGTGCAGGATCGAGCCCTGGACGACCGCCCCGGGGTCGACCACCACCCCCGGCGACAGCACCGACCGGGTCACCTGTCCGCGGATCAGGCATCCCGAACTGATGATCGACTCACCGGCGATGCCTCCCGCGTTGAAACGCGCCGGGGAGAGCTGGCCCGAGTGGGTGTAGATCGGCCAGCTGCGGTTGTACAGGTTGAAGGCGGGGCGCTCGGCGATCAGGTCCATATGGGCGTCGTAGTACGCGTCGAGCGTGCCGACGTCCCGCCAGTAGCCCTGGTCCCGGGTGGTCTCGCCGGGGACGTGGTTCTCGCTGAAGTCGTACAGCCCGGCCTCGCCGCGTTCGGTGAGCTGAGGCAGGATCGAGCCGCCCATGTCGTGCACGGACGCCTCGTCCTCGGCGTCCCGCTGGAGCGCCTCTATGAGGGCTTTGGTGGTGAAGATGTAGTTCCCCATCGACGCGAACACCGACTCCGGGTCGTCGACGAGCCCCGGCGGGTCGGCCGGCTTCTCCAGGAAGCGCTCGACCGTCTGACCGTCCGAACCGGGGGTGATCACTCCGAAGGAGGAGGACTCGCCCCGCGGGACCCTGATCCCCGCCACCGTGACGCCCGCACCGCTCTCGATGTGCTGGGAGAGCATCTGGCGCGGGTCCATGCGGTAGACGTGGTCGGCGCCGAACACGGCCACGTACTCGGGCTGCTCGTCGTAGATCAGGTTCAGCGACTGCAGGATGGCGTCCGCGCTGCCGAGGTACCAGCGCGGCCCGAGCCGCTGCTGCGCCGGGACGGGGGTGACGTAGTTGCCGAGCAGACTCGACATGCGCCACGTCGTCGTGATGTGCCGGTCCAGCGAATGCGACTTGTACTGCGTCAGCACGCAGATGCGCAGGATGTCGGCGTTCACGAGGTTGGACAGGACGAAGTCGACGAGCCGGTAGGTGCCGCCGAACGTCACCGCCGGCTTGGCCCGGTCCGCGGTGAGCGGCATCAGCCGCTTGCCCTCACCGCCCGCCAGCACGATCCCGAGCACCGTAGGTCCTCCACGCCGCATGGCCGCTCCCCTCACCCTGGTCGGATACCCATGGCTGCCCCGGCGCGGGGCTCCCTACGCCTGTTTGACGATCTCCTGGTACAGCCGGACCGTGCGCCGGGCCACCGCGTCCCAGCCGAACTCCTCCACCGCGCGTGCCCGTCCGGCCTCACCCATCCGCGCCGCGGCCGCCGGGTCGCCGAGGATCCCGTCCAGCGCGCCCGCGAGGTTCGCCTCGAAATCCTCGTCGACGGTCACCAGCCTGCCCGTCACCCCGTCCTCGACGACCTCCGGGATCCCGCCGACCCGGGAGGCCACGACCGGCGTGCCGCAGGCCATCGCCTCCAGGTTGACGATGCCCAGCGGTTCGTACACGGAGGGGCAGACGAAGACGGCCGCGTGCGTGAGGAGTTGGATCACCTCGGGGCGCGGCAGCATCTTGGGTATCCAGTGCACCCCGTCCCGCGAGCCGCGCAGTTCGGTGAAGAGATCGCGGAACTCCTGCTCGATCTCCGGGGTGTCGGGGGCTCCGGCGCACAGCACGACCTGCGCCGCGGGATCGATGTCCCGTACGGCGCGCAGCAGATGCGGCACGCCCTTCTGCCGGGTGATCCTGCCGACGAACAGCACGAACGGCCGGTCCGGGTCGAGGCCGATCCGGGTGAGCGCGTCCGTGCCCCGGTCGGGCCGGTAGAGGGCCGTGTCGATGCCGTTGTGCACGACGTGGACCCGGTCCGGGGCGAGCGAGGGGTAGCAGGCGAGGATGTCCTCGCGCATCGCGCCGGAGACGGCGATCACCGCGTCGGCGGCCTCCACCGCGGTCCGCTCGGCCCAGCTCGACAGGGCGTAGCCCCCGCCGAGTTGCTCGGCCTTCCAGGGGCGCAGCGGCTCCAGCGAGTGCGCGGTCACCACGTGCGGGACGCCGTACAGCTCCTTGGCGAGATGACCGGCGAGGTTCGCGTACCAGGTGTGGGAGTGGACGAGTTCACGCCCTTCCAGGGCCGCCGCCATGGCCAGGTCGACCGAGAAGGTGCGGAGCGCGTCGTTGGCGCCGTCCAGGGCCGGCCACGGCCGGTGGCGCCGCACCCCGTCCGTGCGGCCCTCGCCCCAGCAGTGCACGTCGAGGTCGATCAGCCGTCTCAACTCGCGGGCGAGGAACTCCACATGGACGCCCGCGCCGCCGTACACGTCCGGGGGATACTCCCGAGTCAGCAGGCCTACTCGCACCCGGAACCCCCAGTCTCAGCGGCCGACTCCCTTCATGGTCACCCAGACGGGGCGCGCGGGGAAGAGCGCGGGGGTCGTGTGAAGCAACAGTCGCCGCAGACGCCTCCGCCCGGAACCCGGTAGTACAGGCAGCAGCTGCGGCGGCGGAAGACGCCGCCGGACAGTGAGCCCGTGTCCGCGAGGAGGGGGTGGGCGAGGAGCGCCGCGGTGAGATCACGCGTGCGTACGGCGACGTCGGGACGGCTGTGCTCGTCCGCCCACCGGCCCAGCAGACGGGCCGTCGCGGCCAGGGCGGAGGCGGCGTTGCCGCGCAGCAGGCCGGGCGCGACCGGACAGCGGGCCCGCAGGGCCGCGGAGAGCGGTTCGAGGTGACCCTCCAGGACGGTCTCGGCCACGCCCGCCGCATCCCCGGGCCCCGCAGCATCCCCGGGCCGGGTCCGCACCCGCGTCAGCCACAGGTCGTCGGGCGCGCCCGCGTCCGGGTCCCAGCGCAGCAGCCCGGGTGCGAGGTCGGGGACGCACCCGTACAGGACGGCGCAGCCCATTGCGACCGACCACAGCCGGGCCGCCAGGCCCTGCTGCGCCACGGACGCGCCGATCCGCTCCTCGGGGGCCCGTAGCGCTCGGGTCACCTTTCGGACACGAAATGCCAGCGGGTCGTCGTGGAATTCCGCTCCGGGGCGCCCTGCGGCGGCCGTCGGGGGCGACGCGTGAGGTTGCGCGTAGGCCTGCGCGAGGGTGGGCAGCCGCCGGTCGTGCTCTCCTGGGCTCCCCGGTGAGGTGCGCAGGGCGAAGAAGCCGCCCAGCGGGCGGAGCAGGGCGAGTTCGGGGTCGAGGTCCACGAAGTGCAGTAGTACCAAGGAGGGTAGGGGACCGGGTCAGGGGGATCCCTGGTCCGTCACCCGCCTGAGGGAGGACGGAGGGCCCGTCGTACTCCATCGGTAGTAGGACTCATTGCGTGCTCAGGGACGACGACGGGAACAGATCGACAAGGCATCGTGTTGGTCATGAGAGCCGACCGTTCGCCGCGCCGGGCCGTGTGCCCCCGCCTCACGCAGAGGAGCAGCTCATGAGCGCCCTCGCGTTGTCCGTGGTCCTGTCGCTCGTCTCCGCTGTCGCGTACGCGGCCGGGGCGATCGTGCAGGAGCAGGTGGCGGTGTCCTCGCCCGGCGAGGAATACGCTCCGCTGCGCCGCCCGGGCTGGTGGGCCGCGGTGGCGCTGAACGGCCTCGGCGGACTCCTGCACGTGGTGGCGCTCGCCTACGGTCCGCTCAGCCTGGTCCAGCCGCTGGGCGCGCTGACGATCGTGTTCGCGCTGCCCATGGCCGCGCTGTTCGTCGGCCGCCGGGCCGGGGCGACGGCCTGGCGGGGCGCGATCATGGCGACGGTCGGTCTCGCGGGTCTGCTGTCCCTCGTCGGGGCGTCCGACGCACAGTCGCTGACCACCCCGCAGCGGGTCACGGTGGCCGTGGTCACCGCCGGCTCGGTGGTGACCCTGATGATCGCCGGGCGGGCCGCCCACCGGCACCCGGTGGTGCGCAGCGTGCTGCTGGCGACCGCGTCGGGCATCGCGTTCGGCATGTCGTCGGTCTTCACCAAGACCGTCGCCGTCGACTGGACGGGCGGCGTCTCGGCGGCCGACGTCCCCTCGCTGGCCGTCATCGGGGTGCTGGCCACGGCCGGCATGCTGCTCTCCCAGGCCTCCTACCGGGGTGCGGGCCTCGCCGCGCCGCTGGCCACGCTGACCGTGATCAACCCGGTGGTGGCGGCCGCGGTCGGCATCACGATGTTCGGCGAGACCTTCCGCCACGGCACCGCGGGCACCGTGCTCGCCCTGGGCTGCGCCGTGGTGGCGGCGGGCGGCCTGATCCTGCTCACGACGGAGCGCCTGCAGGGCACTCGGCAGGAGCAGGCGACGACCGGTGTGCCGGCCCCGCGGACCCGCGCCGTCACCGTCACGACGGCCGTCCCGGCGCCTGTCGCTGCTCCGGCGCATGTCGCTGCTCCGGCGGCTGCCGCTGCTCCGGCGCCTGCCACCGCCGTGGAACCGAGGGTCACGGCCGGGACGACCGGCCCGGACCGCCTGATCTCCGCCTCGCTCGCCGACGGGAACGCCCGCGGGGCGGACGACCGCCACGGCGACGGCCGGTACGACGACGCCCGCGAAGCTCTGAACGACCTGAACGACCTGAACGACCTGAACGACCTGGACGGCCTGTACGAGAACGCACGCTCCGGGCAGACGGCAGCCGCCGCCGAGACGGCCGCCGCCCTGCCGTCGTTCTACACCCCGCTCTACGGGGGGCTGCACATCCCGGTGCCGGTGACGGTGGACCGGCACCGGGTGCGGGTCAAATCCTGACGCCGCCGGCCCTCAGATAAGCCACCGGGTCGACGTCCGATCCGAAGCCGGGCCCCGTCCGCACCTCGAAGTGCAGATGCGGGCCCGTGCTGTTGCCCGTGGAGCCGGACCGGCCGATGCGCTGGCCGCCGCCCACCGACTGACCGTCCCGCACCGAGATGGCCGACAGGTGGGCGTACTGCGTGTAGCGGCCGTCACCGTGCCGGATGACCACCTGGTAGCCGAACGACCCGCCCCAGCCCGCGCTCACCACTTCCCCGGCCGCGACCGCCTTCACCGTCGTGCCCGTGGCCACGGGGAAGTCGACCCCGGTGTGGTAGCCCTTCGACCAGGACGAACCGGACGCGTGGTACCGCGTCCCGGTGGCCGCGTCGACGGGAGCCACGAAGGAACGCCCGGTGGACGTCCGGCCGTCGCTCCTCCCGGCCTTGGAGCTCTTGGAACCCTGGGAGCCCTTGTTGCCCTGGGAGCCCTTGGAGCCCTTGGAGCTCGTGGCCGGCTTGCTCTGCTCGTGCTGCTGCTTGTGCTGCTCGCCATGGCTGCTCGGCTTCCCCTGACCGCGGGGCTCGCCATGACCGCCGGGCTTGCCGTGGCTGCTCGGGGTGCTGCCGGCGGACGGCGCCCCGGCCCGCAGACTGAGCCGCTGACCGGGCAGGATCAGGTCGGGGTCGGCGCCGATGGTCGTCCGGTTCGCCGCGTACAGGCCCCGCCAACCGCCGCGGACGTCTTCGTCGTCGGCGATGCCGGACAGGGTGTCCCCGCGGACGACCGTGTACATCTGCGCGGTGCCCGCCCTCGACTGGGGGGTGCTCTGCGGCCGCACGTCGTCCAGGGACGTCTTCGACGCACCGCCGGAGTGCGCCGACCCGCCGGACTTCTTCGCCCCGGCCGTCCCGGCCGCCCGGGACGTGCCGCTCTTGGCGTTCTTGTCGCTCTTCGCGGCCGTCTTCGCCGAGCCGTTCGGGTGGATGTCGGGGTCGCCCCCGCCGCGGCTCAGACCGGCCCGCACGGAGCACGCCGGCCACGCGCCGGGCCCCTGTCCGTCGAGCACCTTCTCGGCCACGGCGATCTGCTGGTCCCTGGTGGCCAGATCCGCTCGGGGCGCATACCGCGTGCCGCCGTACGCCTCCCAGGTGGACTGTGTGAACTGCAGTCCGCCGTAGTAGCCGTTGCCGGAGTCGATGTCCCAGTCGTTGGTCGACTCGCAGGCGGCGACCTTGTCCCAGGTGTCGACGTCGGCCGCCTGGGCGGTCGCGGCGCCCATGAGCGGTATCGCCATGCCGGCACCGCCCGCCGTGACGGTGAGTGAGGCGCGGTTGATCCTGTTCGGCTGATACCGGCGGTGCCGGCCGCGTACGGCCATGGGGTCCCCCTCGACATTGCGTCAGGAGCGGCAAAAGTATGGGCTGCGAACAGGCCATGACAAGGCGACAATCGGCCGCTCCGGCGCCGCATGGAGCGCGACCGCCGCCGAGGGGCTCCCCACAGGCCGTCCATGGGCCGGTCGCGGAACGAATCAGCACGGGAAACCCGTCAAGATGGACCCGAGGACGACAGGATGACAGCACGCTACCGACGCGCACCTCCGAAGGAGCCACCCGTATGAGCACGACAGCCCAGATCGGCGTCACGGGACTCGCGGTCATGGGCCGCAATCTCGCCCGCAACTTCGCACGCAACGGCTACGCGGTCGCGGTGCACAACCGCACGGCGGCACGCACGCACGCGCTGGTGGAGGAGTTCGGTCACGAGGGCGAGTTCGTGGCGGCCGAGACCGCCAAGGATTTCGTCGCGGCGCTGGAACGACCCCGTCGCCTGGTCGTCATGGTCAAGGCGGGTGAGCCCACCGACGCGGTGATCAGGGAGTTCGCGCCGCTGCTCGAGCCCGGCGACATGATCATCGACGGCGGCAACGCGCACTTCGCCGACACCAGGCGCCGTGAGCGCGAACTGCGCGAACAGGGGCTGCACTTCGTCGGCGCCGGCATCTCCGGCGGTGAGGAGGGCGCGCTGCACGGCCCGAGCATCATGCCGGGCGGCTCCCCCGAGTCGTACGAGTCGCTGGGACCGATGCTGGAGAAGATCTCCGCCAAGGCCGCGGACGGGGCGCCCTGCGTCACCCACGTCGGCCCCGACGGCGCCGGCCACTTCGTGAAGATGGTGCACAACGGCATCGAGTACGCCGACATGCAGCTCATCGGCGAGGCCTACCAGCTGCTGCGCGACGTCGCCGGGTACGAGCCCGCGCAGATCGCGGACATCTTCCGCACCTGGAACACGGGACGCCTCGACTCCTACCTGATCGAGATCACCGCCGAGGTGCTGTCCCACGTGGACGCCGCGACCGGCAAGCCCTTCGTGGACGTCGTCGTGGACCAGGCCGAGCAGAAGGGCACCGGCCGCTGGACCGTGCAGATCGCCCTCGACCTCGGGGTTCCGGTGTCGGGCATCGCGGAGGCCGTCTTCGCACGGTCGCTGTCGGGACACGCGGGTCTGGGCGAGGA
>NZ_JBMNDR010000031.1:61094-88604 GCF_052543235.1 Streptomyces sp. SAS_272
TCGCGCGGTCTTGCGGGGCCGAAGGCCGCCGCACTGGGCGAGGCCGAGGCGCAGGCCTTCGCCGACCGGGTGGAGCAGGCGCTGTACGCCTCCAAGATCGTCTCGTACACGCAGGGCTTCCACGAGATCGCGGCGGGCAGCGAGGAGTACGGCTGGGACATCGACCTCGGCGCCGTCTCCTCGATCTGGCGCGGCGGCTGCATCATCCGCGCGGCGTTCCTGGACCGGATCCGGGCCGCGTACGACGCCCGGGCCGACCTGCCGAGCCTGCTCTCGGACGCGACGTTCGCCTCCGAGATCTCGGCGGCGCAGGACGCGTGGCGCGAGGTGCTGGTGTCGGCGACGCTGCAGGGCGTCGCCACACCCGGCTTCGCCGCGGCACTGGCCTACTACGACGCCCTGCGGGCGGAGCGGCTGCCCGCGGCGCTCACCCAGGGGCAGCGGGACTTCTTCGGGGCGCACACCTACCGGAGGGTGGACCGCGAGGGAGCGTTCCACACCCTGTGGGGCGGGGACCGCTCGGAGGTGGACGCGTAGGCGACGTTCCCGGGAGCACCCGGGGAGCGCCCGGGGAGCACTCTGAGAACGGCCCGCAGGGCGGGGGGGGTGAGCAGCGTCGAGGCCCCCCCCCCCCGCCGCGTCAGGTCAGGGGCGGGCCGGGCTCCGGGCTGGGGACCGGCTCCGGCCCCGGCGGGATCGGCGACGGCGAGGGGTCCGGCGGGCCGGGCCGCGGGGGCGGCGCGGGATCCGGGCCGGGCGGTTGCGGGCCGGGGGGCTGCGGGCCCGGGGGCTGCGGCTCGGGCGTGGGCACCGGGCTCGGGAAGGGCTCCGGAAGAACCGGGTCGGGGCCCGGCGTCGGCCCGGGCGGGACGGGGTCGGGGTACGGGTCGGTCATCGTGTCCTCCGGCCGCTTGCGGGGGCTTGGCTGTGGAACTACTCCCCCGCGTACCCGGGGCCGCCCCGCACACTCACCCGCCCGGCCGCGACCGTGCTCCGCCCCGACGTCACCGAGCGGACGGCGGGGGCGACGGCCCGTGGAGGCCTGAAGCCGACCGCCCCAGAGACCGCCCACGCCCGATCACCCGGAACACCAGGCCGTCTGGACGGCAGACCGCCGGCCCACCGGAACGCCAGACCGACGGCACCGCAGACCGACCGGACAACGGGACGGCAGTCCGACGGGACCGCACATCGCCCGGCTCACGGGCCGCCGGACGGCGAGCCGCCCGGCCTGCCGTCCCCCGGATGCCGGGCCGCCTCACGTGCGGACCGCCGGAGGGCGGCCCGCCCAGGCCCGGACCCGAAGGTCAGAACCGGCCGGGGTGGGCGCGCAGCCAGTCCTTCGCGGCGCTCAGCAGCGCGGGGTCCGCGGCCGGGGCCTCGTCGGGGTGGCGCTCGGCCCACTTCACGACGTAGGGGCACAGCGGCGCCACCGGCACGCCCTCGCGCGCGGACATGGCGTACAGCTCGCGCGCCAGCGACCCCGCGATGCCCTTGCCCTCGTGCGCCGGCTCGACGATCGTGTGCACCGGGACCAGGGCGGGCGCGGGCGACTCCAGGACGAAGTACTCGATGCGGCCCACGACTTCGCCGCCGTCACCGAGGGCTTCGAGGCGGCCCGCCGCCCGGTCGTCGCGGATCTCGATGTCGCTCATGGGCACTCCCGGTGCGGTGGATGCGGAGGGTACGCGGACTGCGTCGGTCAGACCGACACCGCGTGCGGGCTGCGCTCCTGGTCGGTGCCCGGTACCGGTTCCGAGGGGTCGGCGCCCAGGGCCACGATCCGGTTGTCACGGTCCACGTGCACGATCCGCGGCTCCAGGGCCCGCGCCTCGGCGTCGGTCACCTGAGCGTAACTGATGATGATCACCAGGTCTCCGGGGTGCACGAGATGCGCGGCGGCGCCGTTGATGCCGATCACACCGGAGCCGCGCTCCCCTTCGATGACGTACGTCTCCAGCCGCGCCCCGTTGTCGATGTCGACGATGTGCACGAGTTCGCCCGGCAGCAGGTCGGCGGCGTCCAGCAGGTCGGCGTCGATGGTCACCGATCCCACGTAGTGCAGGTCGGCCTGGGTGACGGTGGCACGGTGGATCTTGGACTTGAACATGGTGCGCAGCATGTCGGACTCCTGGAAGACGGCTCCCTGCTAGCCTTTTTGCAGGTCAGGGGCGCCCACACTGTACATCGACATGCCGTCCGGTCGAAGGCCTCCAGGGACATCGTGCGCTTCTGTGACCTGACTCCTGACCTGCGCATATCTGCGCCGTCCAGGCGACAGCGACGACTCGGCGCAGTCGGTGACAACGTGTGCGGTCATGGCCTCAGCTCGCCGCGGCCAGGAGCGGGCCACGGCCCAACGCCAGCGCGAACTGGTCGACGACCTGGGTGAGGGCCTCGCCGGCTGCCGGCGCGACGGTGACCGAGCCGTCGTCGTGGGCGGTGATGTCCTTGTCGAGGGTGAACCAGCCCTGCACGATGTGCGCGGCGCCCATGGAGTTGAGGACCGGACGCAGGGCGTAGTCGATGGCCAGGACATGCGCGACGGAGCCGCCGGTGGCGAGAGGGAGGACCGTCTTTCCGGTCAGTGCGTACTGCGGGAGCAGGTCGAGGAGCGCCTTGAGGACTCCGGAGTACGACGCCTTGTAGACGGGCGTTCCTACGACGACGCCGTCGGCGCCCGCGAACAGTCCGGCGGCCGCGACGATCGCTGGATGCCGGAAGTCCGCGCCGAACAGGGCCTCGGCGGGGATGGTGCGAACGTCGAGCGGGACGACCTCGTGCCCCAGAGCGGTCAGTCGCTGGTCCAGGTGGCGCAGCAGACGGCTGGTGCGGGAGGAGGCGGAAGGGCTGCCGGAGACGGACAGGACAGTGGCCATGGGTCCTCTTTCAGGGGAGAAGGGGGCGGCTCCGCCGGGGAGGCCCGCTGAGGGTCGTCAGGAGTGCCAGGTGGGTTCGGGCAGTTCGCCCTCGAGGACCCGGCGCCCGGCCTCTCGCCGCTTGTGCGGCGACAGCGTCGTGGAGGGTGCGGGTGCGGGTGCGGACTTGCGCCGGAAGGCGTCCAGACCTTCGGCCCCACAGCTCGTACTCCCGGCGGACGACCCGCGCGGGGCTGCTCGCCGGGTCTGCGCGCGTGTGCGGCGATTCGAGCGCCTCGTCGTCGGGACGCCGGGCATCAGCTCGGCTGGAAGGAGTGACCCCGTCGGCGCCATTCCTCGGCGAGCAGTTCGTACGAGCGGACCCGGTCCACGTGGTCGTGAGTGATCGTCGTGATGAGCAACTCGTCCGCGCCCGTGGCCTCCTGCAGCTGTTCCAACCGGTCGGCCACCCGGCCCGGCGAGCCGACGAACTGGGTGTCGTGGCGGTCCTGGACGAGGGCACGGTCCTCGTCCGTCCACGGGTGGGCACGCGCTTCCTCCGGCGTCGGGAACTCGATGGCTCCCTCGGCGGAACGGATGCTGCGCACCCACAGGTCGTAGCCGGTGGTGAGTTCGCGCGCCGTCGCGTCGTCCTCTGCGACGACGACGTCCGCCGAGACGCTGACGTACGGCTTTTCCAGGAACTCGGAGGGCTGGAAGAAGGACCGGTAGCCCTCCACCGCGTCGAGGACCGTGGCCGGGCTGACGTGGTAGTTCGCCGCGAACCGCAGACCGTTGCGGCCCGCGACCGAGGCACTCTCACCACCGCTGCTGCCCAGAATCCACACCTCCACGTCGGCGCCCTCCCCCGGCACGACGTGCGCTTCGACGCCCTCCGGTGAACGGTAGGCGCCCGCCAGCAGGGCGAGGATGTCGTCGATCTGCTCGGCATAGTCCTGCGACTCGGCCCCCGGCAGCAGGAGCAGCCTGCGTTGCAGCGCGATGCGGGGTGAGCCGAGCAGATGCTCGAAGGAGAAGCGGGGCGGGATCAGCAGGCCGTTCGGGGTGCGGCCGTCGACGACGGGGGTCGCCGTCGGCAACGGTGCGGCCGGCTGTCCCGGCGGGCGGCCACCCGAGCGGCCCAGGCCCAGATCGAAGCGGCCCGGGTGCAGCGCGTCGAGCAGGCCGAACTCCTCCACCGTGGACAGCGCCGTGCGGTGCCCGAGCTGCACGGCCCCGGAACCGAGCCGGATGGTGGAGGTGGCGGATGCGGTCAGCGCCAGGACGACGGCGGGTGACGTGCCGGCCACGCCGGGATTGAGGTGGTGCTCGGCGAACCAGTGGCGGGCATATCCGAAGCGCTCGGCCTGCTGGGCGAGGTCGATGGAGTTGCGCAGTGCATCGGCTGCCGTCGAACCGGACGGGATCGGGACCAGGTCGAGGACGCCGAGGGAGATGTCAGACACGGGCGGACTCCTGAGTGATCGGTGATGCCGGAAGAACGGGGCCCCAGGCGCTGAGCGTCGTGACGGCCGTGAACAGGCGGACCCGCTTCGTCAGGGCGGCCGCATGGCCGAGGACGACGGTGGGGGACGTGGAGATGAACGGCCGCTCGTGCCGCTCCCCCACGCCGAAGCCGTCAAAGCCCGACTCCTCGGCCGGCAGCGCACTGTCGAGGACCTCGCGGAAGCGGTCGTGGACGGACTTCTGCACCCCGGTGACGGGGTCCGGGCGGTGCGCGACGAGCGTGACGGCGAGGAACTTCACGACGCCACCCGCTGATCGCCCCGCAGGTCGTCCGGGTGGGAGAGGCCCAGGTGGTGGCGGAGGGTCGGCCCCTCGTAGTCGGTGCGGAAGACGCCCTGTTCCTGGAGCAGTGGGACGACCTTGTCGGCGAAGACGTCGAGGCCGGTGGGGGTGATGTGCGGGACGAGGATGAAGCCGTCGCCGGCGTCGGCCTGGACGTGGTCGTTGATGGTCTTGGCGACGGTCGCCGGGGAGCCGACGAAGGTCTGCCGGTTGCCGGTGTTGATGACCAGGTCGCGGATGGACCACTTGTTGGCGGCGGCCAGGTCGCGCCACTCGCGGGCGGTGGCCAGCGGGTCGCGGTACATCCGCACCTGGGCGCGGCCCTTGGAGATGTGGTCGTCGCTGACCTCCGGGTCGACGTCGGGCAGCGGGCCCTCCGGGTCGTAGGAGGACAGGTCCCGGTTCCAGATGAACTCCAGGTGCTTGATGGCTGTGGCCCCGCTGACCTGCTGGCGGCGCACCTCCCTGGCGAGTTCCTCCGCCTCCGTGTCGGTGTCGGCGAGTGCGAAGGAGGCGGCAGGCAGGATCAGCAACTGGTCGTGGCGGCGGCCGTACTTGGCGAGGCGGTTCTTGACATCCGTGTAGAAGGCCTGGCCGTCCGTCAGGGTGGCGTGGCGGCTGAAGACGGCGTCGGCGGAGGAGGCGGCGAACTCGCGGCCCTCCTCGGAGTCGCCGGCCTGGAAGATGACCGGGCGGCCCTGCGGGGAGCGCGGGACGTTGAACTGGCCGTGGATGTCGAAGTGTTGACCGGTGTGGACGAAGGAGCCGGCCTTCGCGTCCCGCAGGAACACACCCGAGGCCCGGTCGGCAAGGATCTCGTCGCCGTGCCAGGAGTCGAACAGCTCGTTCGTGGTGGCCAGGAACTCCTTGGCGCGGGAGTAGCGCTCCGACTGGGGCAGGAAGCCGCCGCGGCGGAAGTTCTCGCCGGTGAAGGCGTCCCAGGAGGTGACCACGTTCCAGGCGGAGCGGCCGCCGGAGAGGTGGTCGAGGCCGGCGAACTGGCGGGCCACCTCGTACGGCTCGTTGAAGGTGGAGTTGACGGTGCCGGTCAGGCCGAGGTGCTCGGTGACGGCGGCGAGCGCCGCGAGGACCGTGAAGGTGTCCGGCCGACCGACCACGTCCAGGTCGTATATCTTCCCGCCCTGCTCGCGCAGGCGCAGGCCCTCGGCGAGGAAGAGAAAGTCGAACTTGGCGCGTTCGGCGGTCCGCGCGAAGTGCGCGAAGGAGTCGAACTCGATGTGGCTGCCGGCCTTCGGGTCGCTCCACACGGTGGTGTTGTTGACGCCCGGGAAGTGCGCGGCCAGATGGATCTGCTTCAGCGGCTTGCTGGTCATGTCGGTGCGGGTCCTTCCGGCTCAGACGGTCGCGGCGGCGTAGCGGTTGGCGGGGCGGGCGAGGCCCAGCAGGCCGCGCAGGGTGTCGGCCTCGTAGGCGGTGCGGAAGACGCCCCGGCGCTGGAGCTCGGGGACCAGGCCCCGGGTGATCGCCGGGAGGTCGTGTCCGGTGACGGCGGGCCGCAGCCGGAAGCCGCTCAGGCCGCCCTCCGCCGTCAGCTCCTGCAGGAAGTCGGCGAGTCGGGTGGGCGTGCCGGCGAAGACACGGGCGTCGCTGGTGTACGGCTCTCCCGCCAGGGCGTCGAGACGTGCGCGCCGGTCCTCGGCGGCGGCCTGCTCGTCGTCCAGGAAGACCACCAGGTCACCGAAGACGTGCAGGAGTTCGCCGGCGCGCCCGGCCGCCTCCTGCTCGGCGCGGATCTCGGCGACCGCCGCCCGGGCGTCCACGGCGTCCTGCGGGGTGACGTAGCCGACGTCGGCCTGGCGTGCCACCAGCCGGTACGGCACGGTCTGGTGGGCGAGGGAGGTGACGAGAGGCTGGCCCTGCGGCGGGCGCGGGGTGATGGAGGGTCCCTTGACGCTGAAATGCCTGCCCTGGAAGTCGATGTAGTGCAGCTTGTCGCGGTCGATGAACCGGCCGGTGGCGACGTCCCGGATCTCGGCGTCGTCCTCCCAGCTGTCCCAGAGCCGGCGCACGACCTCCACGTAGTCGGCGGCCTCGTCGAACAGGTCGGTCAGCCGCTGTTGTCCGGCCGGGCTCCGGAGCTGTTCCGCGTTGATCGGCGAGAGGGTACGGCGGCCGAAGTGGTCGGCCTCGTGCGGACGGGCGCTGATCTGCACCCGCAGGCCCGCGCGGCCGGTGCTCACGTAGTCGAGGGTGGCGATCGCCTTGGAAATGTGGAACGGCTCCGTGTGGGTGGCGATCACGGTCGGGACCAGGCCGATGTGCCGGGTGAGGGGCGCGATGCGGGACGCGATCAGTACGGCGTCGAGGCGGCCGCGCACCTGGTCGGTACGGCCGTCCAGCTCGCCGTAGTGCGAGGACTGCAGGCCGAGGCCGTCTTCGAAGGTGACGAAGTCGAGCAGTCCGCGCTCGGCCTCGGTGACCTGGTCGGCCCAGTATCCGGCGGTGAACAGGTCCCGGGGGCGGGCCACTTGCTCGCGCCAGGAGGCGGGGTGCCAGCCGGTGCCGTCGAGAGCGACAGCCAGATGCAGAGGGGGAACGGGGGTCGAGGACACGAGGGTGCCTTCCTGGAGATCCGTACGAGATCGCCGGCCCGCGGGAATCGGGGCGCACGGCGGCTGGGGAGACGGGGTCAGGAGCTACAGAGGGAGCCGGCCACGCGCTGGAGGTCGATGTGGGGCCGGGAGTGAAGGCGGACGGCACGCAGTACACGCGTCACGCGTCGCACCTCCGTCCGGGTGGTCCGGGCACTCGCCTTCGACAAGGACAACGGCACGGCTATGCCGATTCTTCCGGCACGGCGGCAGCGGTGTGCCGGACGAGCGAGAAGGCGGTACGACGGCGCAGGGTGAAGCCGATCGACTCGTACAGCCGGATCGCGTTCGCGTTGGCGGCCGCGGCGTGCAGGAAGGGGCGTTCGCCGCGCTCCTCGATGCCGGCGGCGACAGCGCGGACCAGACGCGTGGCCAGACCCCGGCCGCGGTGGGCGGGGTCGGTGCACACGGCGCTGATCTCCGTCCAGCCCGGCGGGTGCAGCCGCTCTCCGGCCAGCGCGATCAGCCGGCCCTCATGGCGGATGCCCAGGTAGGCGCCCAGCTCGACGGTGCGGGGCAGATAGGGGCCCGGCTCGGTGCGGGCGACCAGGTCCAGGATCTCGGGCACGTCGTCAGGGCCGAGCCGTACGGCCTCGGGGTCGGGCTCCGCGCGCAGGGCGGTGCCCACGAGCTGGACGCCGTGTCCGGTGTGCACGACCTCCCAGCCCTCCGCCGCCTCGGTCACGCCTCGCACCGCGGCGGTCCCGCCGGGGCCGACGAGTACGGCGAGGTCGGCCCAGGCGCGCGGGTCGTCCTCGTCGGAGACGGCGTGGAAGGGGGCCACGTCCTGCTGGTATCGGACGGCGTGGCCGACGCGTTCGGCGAAGTGAGCGTGCGGGCCGGTGAGTGCGGCCCAGGCGGGGTTGTCCAGGATGTACGACGAACTGGCGTCGAGGGCGATGACGGACATGGCGTGGCAGTCTCCGGGGTGCGGCTCGGGATGTCCGGCGCGGGGGACTCCACCGCGGGGCGGCGGTGGAGGGCCCGGCACTCGGTGGTCAGGAGTTGTCGAGCGACAGTCCGGGCGGGTTGACCTCGGACTTGGCGACGGCCTCGTTGGAGAGGTCGTAGGCCTTGAGCCACTGGGCGTACTGACCGTTCTTGATCAGGTAGTTGACGGCGTCGGCGAGCGGTTCGGCCAGGCCGCTGTCCTTCTTCGCGGTGGCCGCGATCAGGCCCTGCAGACTCGCGCCGGCGCCCGAGTACGTCCCCGCGATGCGGGTGGCGTCGGGCGTGTTCGCGACCTGGCGGTTGTGGTACGCGAAGCCGGGGTTGGGGCCGAAGGAGGCGTCGATCTTTCCGCTGTTCAGCGCCAGGAAAGTGCTGGTGCTGTCCTGGAAGTACTTGACGGTGAGCTTCTTGCCCTCCTTGGCGAGCTTCGCCTTCCACTCCAGGAGGATCTTCTCCTGGTTGGTGCCGGAGCCGACGGCGATCGTCTTGCCGTCGAGGTTCTCGTAGTCGCCGTCGAAGTTCCAGGTGCTTTTCTTCGGCACGATGAAGGCGAGGTTGTCCTGCCGGTAGGAGGCGAACTCGTACTTCTTCTTGCGTTCCTCGGTGTCGGTGATGTTGGAGAGGGCCACATCGACCTTGCCGCTGTCGATGCCGACGAACATGTTCTCCCAGGTGAAGTTCTTGATCTCCGGCGTGAGTCCGAAGACGGCGGCGATCAGACGGCCGAGATCGGGTTCGGAGCCGGTGAGGGTCTTCTGGTCGCTGCCGACGTACGCCAGCGGCGGGAATCCGGCGGGCAGGGCGCCCTCGCCGATGACGAGCTTGCCGCTCTTGCGGAGGGCCGCCGGCAGTTCGGCGCTGATGGACCTGACCTCGGAGACCTTGATGGTGGTCTCGGTGCCGGCGCCGTTGGAGACCCGTCCGACGACGACCTCTCCGGGCTTGGCGTCGGCGGTGGTGGTGGCCGCGTCGCTGTCGCCCCCGCAGGCGGCGAGCCCGGTGGCGAGGGCGGCGACGGCGGTGGCCGCGGTGATGCCTCTGCTCAGGCTGCGTCGGGTGAAGTAGGTGGGCATGGCCGTTCCTTGTCGCTGGAGGAGGGTGCGGAGGTTTGGCGTGGGGGGAGTTCTGGGCGTACGGCGGTTCACAGGACCTTGCTGAGGAAATCCCTGGTCCGCTCGTGGCGCGGCCTGTCGAGGACCTCGGAGGGCGGGCCCTGCTCGACGATCCGGCCCTGGTCGATGAAGACGACCCGGTCGGCGATCTCGCGGGCGAAGCCGATCTCGTGGGTGACGATGACGAGCGTGGTGCCGCTGGTGGCCAGGTCCTTGATGACGGCGAGGACCTCACCGACGAGTTCCGGGTCCAGGGCGGAGGTGGGTTCGTCGAAGAGGATCACGCCGGGGCGCAGCGCGAGGGCGCGGGCGATGGCGACGCGCTGCTGCTGGCCGCCGGAGAGCTGCCGGGGGTAGGCGCCGATGCGCTCGCCGAGGCCGACCCGTTCCAGGAGTTCCTTCGCCAGTGCCTGTGCCTCGGCCTTGGTCAGCTTTCCGGTGGCGACGGGGGCCGCGGCCACGTTGTCGAGGACGGTCAGGTGCGGGAAGAGGTTGAAGTTCTGGAAGACGAAGCCGATCCGGCCGCGCTGGGCCAGGATGGCGCGCTCGCTCAACTCCTTGAGCCGGTCGCCCTGGCGCTTCACCCCGATCGGCTCGCCGTTGATGCTGACATGGCCGATCTCGGGCTTCTCCAGGTGGTTGACGACCCGCAGGAGCGTGGACTTGCCCGAGCCGGACGGGCCGAGGACGACGGTGACCTCGCCGGGGCGGATGGTCAGGTCGATGCCGTCGAGGACGCGATGGGTGCCGTACCACTTGTGGACGTCGTGGATCTCCAGGGCGGCAGGGGCCGTCTCCAGGGTGTCGGTGCTGCTCATACCGCGGCCTCCCGGCGGACACGGGCACGCAGGTCGGTGAGGCCGGCCCGGAGCTTCTGCAGGGGCGTCGGCGGCAGCGCGCGGGTGGCGCCGCGGGCGTAGTACCGCTCGACGTAGAACTGGATCACGGAGACGACGCTGGTC
This sequence comes from Streptomyces sp. SAS_272, assembly GCF_052543235.1. Lineage (NCBI taxonomy): Bacteria > Bacillati > Actinomycetota > Actinomycetes > Kitasatosporales > Streptomycetaceae > Streptomyces > Streptomyces sp. SAS_272. The sequence goes on from NZ_JBMNDR010000031.1 coordinate 71,399, forward strand.
AGGATCAGGTACCAGACGGTCACCACCAGGAGCAGCGGCACGATGTCGCCGGGGTAGGTGGAGCCCATGCTCTGCGCGGTGCCGAAGAGGTCGAGCAACGAGACGTAGAAGACCAGCGAGGTGCTCTTGATCAGGCCGATCAGCTGATTGACGTAGTTCGGGGTGATCGACCTGAGGGCCTGCGGGAAGACGATCCTGCGGAACTGGTAGCCCTTGGGCAGGCCGAGCGCGGCGGCCGCCTCGTGCTGGCCCTGGTCCACGGAGAGGATGCCGCCGCGGACCACCTCGGCCGCGTAGGCGGCCTCGTTGAGGCTGAGGCCGATGACGGCGATCACCATGTCGGTCGCGAGTTTCGACTCGTCGAAGGAGAAGAAGGCCGGCCCGAAGGGGACGCCGACGCTCAACGTCCGGTACAGAGCACTGAAGTTGTAGAGGAAGAGCAGCACCACGATGAGCGGGATGGAGCGCAGCGCCCAGACGTACGTCCAGCTGACCGCGCGCAGCACCGGGCTCTTCGACAGCCGCGCCAGAGCCAGCAGGACGCCGCCGACCAGACCCAACACGGCGCTGTAGGCGGTGACTTCGAGCGTGATCACGAGGCCGTCGAGGATGGTGGGGCGCAGGAACCAGTAGCCCCAGCGGTCCCACTGGTAGAAGGGGTTGGAGACCAGTCCGTGCACGAACTGGGCGACCAGAACCAACACGAACGCGGTGGCGATCCAGCGCCCTGGCCGCCTCAACGGCAGAACTCTCTGGGCGGTGAGGGCTTTCGACGGTTCGTCGGCGGTCGGCGCTTCGGGAAGGGTGACGGTGGCACCAGGGGGTTCACTCATAGTGGGCTCCGGCTGGGTGGGTACACCCCTCAGGCGCGGCGGCATGCGGCAGCGCACATGACGGCGGGACACCGGGGGCGGGGAGGACGACGGCACACCGCTCGGGCGGCGTTCGTCAGGGAATGCGGGGGCTGCGGGGAGAGGTCAGCCCCGACAGCGGGCACGGCCCGGTGCGGTACACAGTGCGCTGTTCACGCGGAGCAGGTCGACGGCACGATCGGCGACGAGAGGGTTCGGGTACGGCTGTACGCAGCCCTGTGGGCGGCGCGTGGCCGTCCTGGGAGCTGCGTACATGGCGTCACCTTCACCGTTCCGGCCCTGCGGGCCTCGCGCTTACCGAATCCTCTTCGGTCCGGTCGTCACCTGGGGCACCCCACCGCGGTGCGAGGGTTGCCGGTCAGCCAGCCAGGGCTTGTCGCTGACGCTCATGACCGTTCTGGGCCACAGTCAAGACAAGTGCCCGAACGAATGTCAACGCCGGTCCACCAGGCGGAACAGCTGATGGGCTGAGTGTGCCGCCCGGTCCAGGATCTGGACGGCTGCTCCGGCGGATGACTCTCCCCGGGAGCGGGCGCGGACGTACGCGCGGCTGACGCGACGTCGGGTGCGGGAGCGGGGCTCATCCGTGCACGGCGGACGCATGAGTCACGCCGGCGCGGGCGCCGCCGGGACGGGATGGGCCCCTGCTCAGCCCTGGGGGCTGATCGCGCTGCAGACGCGCAGCAGATCGATGTGACGGCGGGAGGTCAGAAGAGGCGAACGGCACACGCGTGCGGTGACCGGCTCCAGGCGTCTCATATTTTCCCTACCTATTCACTAGGATTCCCTCGGTGAGTGTCGATCCGACCGGCATCGCCGTCAAGAGGGCCGTCCCGCATCGCGGACGCCCCGATGGACGGCGGCACCGCTCGACACAGCCACCGCACGTCTGCGGGCCGAGCCGCCGGCCGTCCCTTGTACACATGACTGACAAGAAGCTGTCACACGCCGACCGGAATGCGGGTTCGGCCGACGCCCGTTCTGACTGACATGACTGTCCGAGTAGCGCTCAACGCGTCCGCCGCGCCGAGCCAGGTCGACGCCACCGTCCGACTGACCGCGCAGGCCGCGGAGTTCGCTGTCACGTCGGCCCGGTGCGGGCAGACCTTCGGTGCGGCTCACGCCTTCTACGAACAGATCCCGTCCTACGCGCGGGCCGTCGAACTCTCCGGCGGCCGACGGGCCGCCGACCTGGCCGTGATCGGCGACGAGAAGACCGTCGAGGCCGAGGTACGCCGTTACCGCGACGCCGGCGCCACGGAGGCCGTGTTCTCGGCCGCCGAGATCGCGGGAGAAGCCGACCGCCGACGCACCTGGCGAATCCTCGGCGAACCGGCCGGCTAGGTACGCGCGTCGGCTCGAGGGCCCCCTCATCCCCTGCCCGAAGACGCCCCGACACAAAGGAGATTCCCATGACCACCGAGGCCACCGCCACGGACCTCCACGCCTTCACCGAGACCTGGCTGGAGTGGTACCGCGCCCAGGAGGCCCGGCTCGCCGCCCCGCACGGGTTCCTGGCGATCACCGGCCTGCACTGGCTCGACGACGGGCCGCAGCGCTTCCCGGACGCGCCCGGCGCGTGGCGCACCACCGGCCCCGAAGGCGTCGTCGTGAACCTCGACGCGGGCGAGGAACTGGTCGTCGACGGGACGCCGGTACGCGGCGAGCACCGCTTCGGCGTGCTTCCCGAGCGTGGCGGCGTCGACGCCGTCTGGGGAGACGCCGTCATCGAGGTCGCCAAGCGCGGCGGCCAGGACATCGTGCGCCCCCGGCACCCGGACGCGCCGCTGCGCACAGCCTTCACCGGAACGCCCGCCTACGCCCCCGACCCGCGCTGGGCCGTGAAGGGCCGCTACATCCCCTTCGACACTCCGCGGCCGACCACCGTGGGCGCCGCGGTCGAGGGCCTTGAGCATGTCTACGACGCTCCGGGCAGGGTCGAGTTCGAGCTGGACGGGCGCCCGCTGTCGCTGACCGCGTTCCCCGGCCATGGTGCGGGCCGGCTGATGGTGCTGTTCACCGACGCGACCTCCGGGGTCACCACCTACGCCGCCAACCGGTCCCTGGCCCTCGCTCCGCCCGCAGCCGACGGCACGGTCGTCCTGGACTTCAACCGGGCCACCAACCTGCCGTGCGCCTACACGGATCTGGCCACCTGCCCGTTGCCCCCGGCCGAGAACCGGCTGCCGGTCGCGATCGAGGCCGGTCAGAAGATCCCCCGCGAGCGCGGCGGCTCCTGAGCCGGCACGACCGCGCACGCGTACACCGGCCTTGAGAAGCACTCCGACTCTTCGAGTGCCGGGCCCGAAAGGGATCCTGTTCGCCATCGAGAACGCCCTCACGTTCCTGCACTGACGGGCGGTCGACCCGCAGGCCGGGGACTGCCCTCCTGCACCACGCCACCCGAGCGGAACGCGAGCCCGGACGGTGTGCCGGTCGTCATCGGTGGTCCCCCACGGGCACCGGGTTCAGCGGTTGCGCAGAGCCGCGCGTGCGGCGTTCAGATCGGCCGCACCAGGGCGGTTGTGGGGCAGCCTGCCCAGCACGGCCGCCATCCCGCAGGTGTTCGTCACGGCGGAGAAGACCAGGCCGCCCGCGATGCCGGCCGGTATCAGCAGGAGGGCCGGATGCACGAGCAGGCCGAGAAGGACGCCGAGCAGGACCACGCTGCCGGCGGTGAAGCGGACCTGGCGTTCCGTGCTCCAGCCCGCCCGCGTGTCACGGGCGGCCGGTGTGTGCAGGTCGTACCCCCTGGCGGTCCAGCCTTCGGCGCCGCCGACGAGGGTGGCGGTGACGACGCCCTGCGCGGCAAGGATCCTGCAGGCCTTCTCCGAGCGGGCTCCGGAGGCGCAGACGACCAGGACGTCTCCGGCCTGCGCGGCGTGCCGGATCTCCGGCAGTGCGCGCCGGATGCGGTCGAGGGGGATGTTCAGGGCTGCGGGCAGGTGCCCTGAGGCGTACTCGGCGGGGGTGCGCACGTCGATGACGGTCAGCTCGTGGATGCGGGTGCGCGCCTGCTGGGCGCCGAGGGCGCGGGGGACGGGAACGTGGGTCATGGCAGAGGTGATCCTTGATGGTCGACGTCGTCCCGGACCGGGACGTAGAGTACCCCTAGGGGTATTGCCAGAGGAGTGATCGTGGAACTGGAGCTCGAGGGCGCGGAGCTGAAAGCCGTGCTGAACCGGCTGCGTCGCGCGCAGGGTCAGATCTCGGGAGTGATCCGGATGATCGAGGAGGGGCGTGACTGCGAGGACGTCGTCACCCAGCTCGCCGCCGCCTCCCGCGCGCTGGACCGGGCCGGCTTCGCGATCATCGCGACCGGCCTGCAGCAGTGCGTTGCCGACCTCGATTCCGGGCGCAAGAACGGTGAAGACACGGCAGCCATGCGCGCACGGCTGGAGAGACTGTTCCTGTCTCTGGCCTGAGAGCGGGTGTCGACGGCGCTCACCGCCGCCGGCACGCGAGCCCGCGCCTCGCCGGCCGTCACCGTGCCGCGTCGACCAGCATGGAGGCCGCCACGGCCAGCAGCACCGCGGCGAATATCCGCTGAAGCGTGCGCCCGGACACCTTCGCGGCCAACCGCTTGCCGTCCCACGCACCGAGGATCGCGGTCCCGACGAAGGGACCGACGACCGCCCAGTCGAGCTTCTCGACCGTGCCCGCACGCATCGCCAGCGCGGCCAGGGAGTTGACGGTGACCACCAGCAGGCTGGTACCCACCGCGTTGCGCATCCGTAGATCCAGCACGCTCACCAGCGCCGGTACGGCGAGGAAGCCGCCGCCGACCCCGAGAACGCCGGTGACCGCGCCGAGTCCGGCGCCGGCCCCCGCTGCCCGCGTCGGCCGCACCGTCACCGATCGCTCGGCGGCCGGCCTCGGCCGCAGCATGCCCAGGGCGGCCGCTCCCGCGACCACGGCGAAGCCCGCCGTCAGGGCGGCGGCCGGGACACGGGCGGCCAGTGCGCCGCCCAGCATCGCCGGACCGATCCCGGCCGCCGCGAACAACAGCCCCGTCCGCCAGCGGACATTCCCGTCGCGGGCGTGCGCGGACAGGGCCGTGACCGAGGTGACGGTGACGACGACCAGGCTCGCGGTGGTGGCCCCGACCGGACTGAAGCCGAGCAGGTAGATCAAGGCGGGCACGGCCAGCACGCTGCCGCCTCCCCCGAGCGCGCCGAGCGCCAGGCCGATGACCGCCCCGGCGGCCAGGGCGAGCACGAGAGCACTCACGCGACGGCGCCGTGTCCGCCGCGGGCGTCCACGACCGGAAGACCCGCCTTCGCCCAGCCGCTCATTCCGCCGATCACGTCCACGGCCGGCGCGCCGCGGGCAGCGAGCAGTTCGGCCGCCTGCCGGGAACGGGTCCCGGCGCGGCAGATCACGATCAGGGGCCGCGCCTGCGCATGAGGGGGCAGCCCCGCGCCGGCGGCCAGCGCGGAGAGCGGCAGGTGCACCGCCCGGGGTGCGTGCCCCGCGTGCCACTCGTGGGACTCGCGCACGTCCAGCAGCACGGCGTCGACCGTGCCGTCGGCGGCGCTTCCGTGGCCGGTGCGGACGGCCGCCTCCTGCACGCTCACCCGGCCCGCGCCTCTCTGCACTCGTCGGAACATGCTCATGTCGGTTTCGCGCTCCTGTCTGCCGTGCCGGTACCGGAGATCGGCGGGGGTCCCGATGACACCTCACGCCCTCGGGGATTGCGGTGTCAGGGGTTGCGGATGAGGAGTCCGGCGCGGCCGGCCGCGTCGAAGGAGTCGTCGACGGCGACGACGTCACGTCCGGCGGCGTCCAGCAGGGAGGCGGCGACGGCGGCACGCATGCCGCCCGCGCAGTGCACCCACACCTCACCGTCGGGGACCTCGTCCAGGCGGCCGTGCAGGGTGTGGATCGGGATGTGGAGCGAGCCGTCGAGGTAGCCGCCCGCCCGCTCCGAGCCGCGCCGGACGTCGAGGACGACGACACCCGCACCCGGATGACGACCCGCGAGATCGGCGAACGCCGCACGGCGGTAGGAGGTCGGCGCCTCGCCCTCGCGCAGCCAGTCGGCCGGCCCGCCGACGGCCGCCGCGGCCGGCCGGTCGATGCCGACGCGGACCAGTTCACGCTGGGCTCGGGCGAGTTGTCCGGGGGACTCGGCGAGCAGGGTCACCGGCTTGTCCCACGGAATCAGCCAGGCGAGATACGTCGCGAGCTGTCCCTCGGCCTCGAAGTTGAAGGACCCGGACACATGCCCGGCGGCGAAGGCGACGCGATCGCGCAGATCCACCACCCACTCCCCCGCCGCCAGCCGGTCGGCGATCTCGTCGGCGTCGGCCACGGCGGGTGGGGTGAGGTCCACGGGTGCGGGTCCGGCGGCGTTGGCCGGCCCCATGTGCGAGTAGTAGGCGGGGACGTCGTCCAGGCCGGCCAGCAGGTCGGCGACGAAGGTGTCCGCGTCCCGTGTCAGGGCCTCGTTGGACGCCTTCTCCTTGCCGACGGTCGTGGCGTCGCCCCGCGACTGCGAGGACGAGCAGAAGCTGCCGAAGCCGTGCGTGGGCAGCACCGCCGCGTCCTCGGGCAGCTCGGCGGCCAGCCGGTGGGCAGAGGCGTGCTGGGCCCGGGCGAGCCGCTCCGTCAGCCGCGGTTCGACGAGGTCCGGTCGGCCCACGGCGCCGATCAGCAGCGAACCGCCGCTGAACACCGCGACCGCGGCGCCGTTCTCCTCCAGCGCGTAGGAGGTGTGGTGCGGGGTGTGGCCGGGTGTGGCCAGCGCCCGCAGGGACAGGCCGGCGCGGGTGTCGATCTGCGTGCGGTCGCCGTCGTGCACCCGTATGCGCTCGAAAGAGACGCGGGCCCCGGCGGGAACGAGGTAGGCGGCGCCGACGACCCGGGCCAGCTCCAGGCCTCCGGTGACGTAGTCGTTGTGGAGATGCGTCTCGACGACATGGGAGATCCGCACCCCTCGCCGGACGGCCGCGGCGATCACCAGGTCGATGTCGCGCGGCGGGTCGACCGCCACCGCGGTCTCCTCACCGCCCGCGAGATAGCTCCGGTTGCCGAGACCCGACAACTCGATCGTGTCGACGAAGAACACGAGGTACTCCCTTCCAGCGGTCAATTACCCCGGGGGGTATGCCTACGAAGGTAGCACGAGTACCCCGGGGGGTATTCTGAGGACCGGGAACCGGGAAGATCGCCGATGAACGGACCGGGTGCCTTCACCGCCGTGGCGGGCCCGAGCGTCGCCGCGCGCCTCGGAGCGCGCCCGCACCGCCGGCTGCAGCTCGCGCCGGACGTCGGGTGCCGAGGCGCTGGGGCACGACACGGGGCGCATGTGATGGACCGATGCGACGCGGGCGCGGTCAACGGCGCCACCGGGGAGAACAGACCGGCCGGCCCCCGACGCTCCGCCGCAGGATCTCCACGTGCCGTGCCGAAGAGGCTGCGCCCTGCTCCTGGAGGACAAAACCCTGCACCGCCCGTCGACCCACAGGAACAGGGACGCGATGCCCGGGTCGAGACGTGATGTGGGGGTGGTGCCGTCGTGGACGCTCAGCGTCAGCGCGGAACCCCTGCGACCCCTGCGACCACGGCGACCGCGGCGACCGCAGCGGATCAGTCTGACGGGAGGCCTTCGGATCCAGGTCGAGGGAGGCCTGCGGTGGCCCGGCGTGGCAGGCCTGCGACGCCGCACCGGGCCACCTCCACTCGCGATCGGTCAACGCCCGGCCGAGTTCGAAGGCACACAGGGAGCGGGCTGCTGCGGCGAAGCGACGTCGGACAGCGTCGAGATCGACCGGTGGTGCGCCCGGAGCGCCAAGGGGCCGAGTCGACTGCACCGACCTGACGCCTGAGCGTCGTCGTCGAGAGCGCCTCTCCCCCGGCGTCTCGCCCGATGGGTACAGGACGCCCGCTGCGCACCGGCGCCCCGGACTCCCTGCGGGTGGTGACCGAAGACCTCGACGCCTACCGGCGCCTCCTCGATGACAGTCCGGCCGCGCAGCCCGGCGTCAGCCGGGCTGCCATGACGGCCTGGGCCCTACAGCGTCGTGGGCCGCGGGTCATGTCGGCGTCTGGTTGGTTCGGGCCACGTCGCCGTGCCAGTGGGCCGACGGCTTGACGACCCGGTCCTGAGGGGTTCTTCGTGGCGTGGGGTGGGGTGGAGCCGAGCGCTACGTCCTCACTCCGCGCTCGGTCCGGGCCGCGGCTCGCGGACGACGGCGACGCCTGACTCGGGGACGGTGACCGAGCCCACCACCGGTTTCCCTGTGAGGAGTTCGACGCCATCGGCGGGGATCTCGGCGCCGCGGCCGGCGTGATCGATCAGGAAGAGGTAGTCGGCGTCCGCGCCGCGCCGCCTGACCACTTCGACGCCGGACGGCGCATCCCGCTCCGGGCGGACGCACGCCTCCTTGCGGATGCGTTCCAGGAGGACGGCCAGGGTGGCGGGGTCCGGATGGGTGGCGATGTACCAGGCGGTGCCGTTGCCGTACGCATGGCGGGTGATGGCCGGCACGTCGGCCAAGGGTCCGTCCGCGTACCTGGCGACGGCCTCCGCCCCCGTGAGCCGGAGGCGTTCGGTCCACAGATCAGCGGTCGCGTCCTGCGGGACCTGGCCGGTCAGCCCGACCTGTACGCCGGGCAGCAGCGGGAACAACTCGTCGCCGTGCACCCCGAGGAGTTCCCGGAAGGCGCCCGGGTAGCCGCCCAGGCGGATGTGGCAGTTCTCGTCCACGGCACCGCTGTGGAAGCCGACGGCCAGGGTGCCGCCGCGCTCGACGTACGCGGTCAGACCGGCCGTGCCGGCGTCGTCGACCAGGTACAGGCTGGGGGCGAGTACGAGCCGGTAGTGGTCGAGGTCGGGGGTGTCGGGACGTACGAAGTCGATGGACACCCCGGCCTGCCACAGCGGTGCGTACCAGTGGCGCACCAGGTCCTGGAAACGGAGTTCGGCGCTGGGCTGGCACGGCAGTTCCACGGCCCAGCGGGCGTTCCAGTCCCAGACGATGGCGACCTGGGCGGGGCTGGTGCTGCCGCGGACCTCGGCGAGGGCGCGCAGGTCGGCTCCGAGCTGCACGACGTCCTGCCAGATGCGGCTGTCGGTGCCCGCGTGCGGCAACATCGCCGAATGCCACTGCTCGGCGCCCGCCTTCGCGGCCCGCCACTGGAAGTAGGCGATGCCGTCGGCGCCGTGCGCCACGTGCGCGAGCGCGTTGCGGCGCATCTCGCCGGGGTTCTTGGCACGGTTGACGGGCTGCCAGTTGACGGCGCCCGTGGAGTGTTCCATCAGCAGCCACGGGCCGGCCGCGAGCGAGCGGACCAGGTCGCCGCAGAGCGCGACGTCGACTTCCGACTCCGCGTCGGTGGCGCGCAGGTAGTGGTCGTTGGAGACGACGTCCAGCTCGGGGGCCCAGCGCCAGTAGTCGAGGGCGTCGAAGTTGTGCATCACCATGAAGTTGGTGGTGGCTGGGGTGTCCGGGGCGGCGCGGCGGATCACGTCGCGTTCGGCGGTGAACAGCGACAGCAGTTCGTCGGAGCAGAAGCGGCGCCAGTCCAGCCGGTGGGCGGGGTTGGGGTCGGCGCCGGTGGCGCGGGGCGGGATGACCTCGTCCCAGTCGTAGTACCACTGGCTCCAGAAGGCAGTGCCCCAGGCGTCGTTGAGGGCGTTCAGGTCGTCGTCGAACTTCGCTCTCAGCCACGTGCGGAAGGCGGCGGCGCTGGTGTCGCAGTAGCAGGCGGAGTTGTGGCAGCCGTACTCGTTGTGCACGTGCCACATGACGACGGCCGGGTGGTCGGCGTAGCGCTCGGCGAGCGCGCCCGTGATGCGCAGCGCGGCCGTGCGGTAGGCGGGGCTGGACGGGCAGAAGGTCTGACGGCTGCCGTACGCCAGCGTGCGGCCGTCGCGGTCGACCGGCAGTGCCTCCGGGTGGGCCTTGAAGAACCAGGCGGGCGGGGCGGCGGTGGGGGTGGCGAGGTCGGCGGCGATGCCGTTCTCGTGGAGCAGATCCAGGATCTTGTCCATGCGGGAGAAGTCGTGGGCCCCCTCGGACGGCTCCATCAGGGCCCAGGAGAAGATGCCGACGCTGACCATGTTCACCCCGGCCTCGCGCATCAGGGCCATGTCCTCGGCCCATACCTCCTCGGGCCATTGTTCGGGGTTGTAGTCACCGCCATAGGCGATGCCGGGCAGGCGAAGACCGCGTTCAGTGCTCACTGGTGGTGCTCCGGGAGATAGCAGAGACAGGTGGCGTGAGGGTGCGTCAGCCCTTGTTGGCGCCCAGCGTGAGTCCGCTGACGAACTGGCGCTGGAGCACGAAGTACACGAGCAGGGTGGGGATCGCGGTGAGCAGGGCGCCGGCGGCGACCAGGTTGGGGTCGGTGAAGTACTGGCCGGAGAGGTTGTTCAGCGCGGAGGTGATCGGCATGTTCTCGCCGGTGGAGATCAGCACGATCGCCCAGAAGAAGTCGTTGTAGATCCAGATGGACAGCAGGGTCGCCAGGGCGGCCATGGCCGGGCGGCACAGCGGCAGGACGATCTGCCAGTACAGCCGCCACACGGAGGCGCCGTCGACGAGGGCGGCCTCGGTGAGCTCGTGGGGCAGCGAGCGCATGTAGTTGCTCAGCACGAAGGCGCAGAAACCGGACTGGAAGGCGACGTGGACGAGGACCAGGCCGAGCGCGGAGTCGTAGAGCTTGCCGCTCATCGTGATACCGGGCAGGTCGACCAGCAGGTACATGCGGTACAGCGGGGTGATGATCACCTGCTGCGGGAGCAGGTTGCCGGCCGTGAACACCAGGAGCAGGAAGAGGTTGACCCGGAAGTCGAAGCGGCTGACGTAGAAGGCGACGCAGGAGGAGAGGAACAGGGTCAGCAGCACCGCCGGGACGGCCACCAGCAGCGTGTTCCCGAAGTAGTGCAGCATGTCGGACTGTTGGAAGGCGTCGGTGAAGTTGTCGAAGCCGAGTTCGTCGGGCCAGGACACATAGCCCTTGGCGCTGGTCTCCGAGTATGGGCGCAGCGCCGCGAACAGGGCCCACAGCAACGGGGCCAGCCAGGCCAGGGCCGTGACGATCAGGAACGTGTGCAGCAGGACCCGGGCGGGGCGGACGGGGGTGCGCTGACGGCCGGGTGCGGCGCTCACGGTGCTCATGCGCTCCGCTCCTTCCGGAAGGTCGAGATCAGATAGGGGATGATCACCACGAGGGAGATCACCAGGAGGACGACGGCGATCGCGGAGCCGTAGCCGATCCGGCTGGACTCGCCGATGATGTTGTCGGTGACCAGGATCGAGAGCAGTTCGGTGCCCTGGGCGCCCTTGTTGAAGACGAAGACCAGGTCGAATGCGCGCAGCGCTTCGATGATCGTCACGACGAGGACGACGGTGTTGGTGGGGCGCAGGGTGGGGAAGACGACGTTCTTGAACGTCTGCCACTCGTTCGCGCCGTCCAGTGCGGACGCCTCCCGCAGCGCGGGGTCGACGCCCTTCAGTCCGGCGAGGTAGAGGATCATCATGTAGCCGGCGTGCCGCCAGGACGCCGCGATGAGGACGGCCCACAGGTTGAGGTCCGGGTCGCCGATCCAGTCGATGTAGTGACCTGGCTGGTTCGCGCCGATGAGGCTGTTGATCAGGCCGGTGTCGGGGTTGTAGACCAGCTGCCAGACGAAGCCGATGACGGCCATGGAGACCACGACCGGCAGGAAGAACGCCGTCTGGTAGACCCGGCTGAACCTGATCTTCTTGTCCAGCTGGACGGCCAGGAAGAGCCCGAACGGGGTGGGGATCAGGATGAGCACGACGAACCAGACGACGTTGTGCTCGACGGCGGGCCAGAACTGCGGGTTGTTGGTGAACAGTTCCCGGAAGTTGTCCAGGCCGACCCACTTGATGGTGTCGAAGCCGATGCCGTCCCAGGTGGTGAAGGCCAGGGCGATCGAGGCGAGGGCGGTGACCCAGACCAGGGCGACGTGCAGGATCGTCGGCACGCCGGCCATCAGGCCGAGGGTGAGCCGGTCGCGGCGGGTCAGCAGGCGTCGATGGCCCTGTACGGCCCGCTTCTTCGGGGATGCGGTGCCCGGAGGCGGCACGGCGGCCGCCTCCGGGGTCTTCGTGGTCGTTTCGGAGCTCATGGTGTCGGTGCTCATCCGCTTCAGAAGGAGGGTGGGTCTCAGCCGGAGGCGAAGATCGTCTTCTTCTGGCGTTCGATCGACGTCAGCAGTCCGTCGACGCCCTTGGGGTCGCGGACGAACTTCTGCAGCGCGGGCTGCATCACCGTCGAGGTGAAGTCCGGTCGGCTGTCGCGGTCCATGAACTGCGTCAGGTGCTTGGCGCCGCTGATCATCGCGTACGCCTTCTGCTGCAGCGCGCTGTACGAGGAGGTGTCGGCCTTGGAGGAGGCGGCGACCAGACTCGGGTCGGACTTGAGGTAGATCTGTTCGGCTTCCGGGCTGCCCAGGAACTCCAGGAGCTTTTGCGCGGCGGCCTTGTTCTTCGGGGCCTTGGAGAGCATGAAGCCGTCGGTGGGAGCCTCGACGGTGTCCTGGCCGTACGCGGGATCGATCTGCGGGAACGCGAAGAAGTCGAGGTCGTCCAGATCGGCCTTGTTCGTGAACTGCTGTGCCACGAAGCTGCCGAACAGGTACATGCCCGCCTTTTTGGAGATGAGGGTCTGGGCGGCGTCCTGCCAGGTGCGGCCGACGGCGCCGTCCTGGTGGTAGGGCAGGAGCTCGGCCCAGTGGTCGAAGGCGGTGCGGACCTTGGCGTCGGTCCAGGAGGCCTTGCCCGCCATCAGCTCGACGTGGAAGTCGTAGCCGTTGGTGCGGAAGTTGATCTGGTCGAAGGTGCCCATCGCCGGCCAGGCGTCCTTGTCGCCGAAGGCGATCGGGACCAGACCGTCCTTCTTCATCTGCTTGCACAGGGCGATCAGTTGGTCCCAGGTGGTGGGGACGGTGTAGCCGTGCTGCCGGAACACGCTCTTGCGGTAGAAGACCCCCCAGATGGACGTGGAGATCGGCACGAAGTAGTACTTGCCGTCCTCGCCCTTGCTGAGCGCCTTCATCGCGTCGGGGAAGTTGCCCCCGATCTTGTCCCACACGTCGTCGATCGGCGAGGCGAGCTTCTTGGACGCGAAGAACTGCATCCGGTAGCCGGCGAACCAGTTGAACACGTCGTCCGGGGTGCCCTGGAGATAGGAGTTGATCTGCTCCTGGAACGTGTTGTGGTCCTTGGTGTTCACGTCGACGGCAATGCCGGACTGCTTCGTGAACGCCGCGTAGATCTCGGCGAACGCCTTCTTCGGGACGGCGTCGGAGGCGTTGGAGCCGAGGGTGACCGTCTTCGGATCGGCGGCGGTGCCGCTGCCTCCGCAGGCGCTGAGCAGGGGTATGCCCGCGCCCAGGACCGCGGCGCCGGCGACGCCGCGCAGGACGGCGCGACGGCCGGGAGAAGGCATAGGGCGACCGAGGGATGAAGAGTGCATTTCGGCTCCTGACAGGGTGACCGAGCCCGAGGCGACGGGTCGACCCGAGGGGTATGACGGTGAAGTGGTCGTCCAAGCGACCCCAGACTCAACACGATCGAACAAATGCGACCGGCGGCTGCGAGGAGAGTGAATGCTCCGAGGAGTCGCTGTCAAGCCCCTCCCATCCCGGAAACACAGCCGACCGCACGCGGCTGGACGTCCGGCGCATTGCCGTCGAACGGGAGCGAAGGCCCCTGCCGTACGCACGGCAGCACGTGATCGCATAGCGCCTGACCTGCACCTGTTCATCCCACGGAAGGGCAGTACCGACCGGTGCACCCCCTCGCGTCGAACGACCGCACTCCCCCGAATCCGTTGGGCTGCGTCGAAATCGATGCCGCACGGACCCTTGACGTACGCCTTACGGCTACGTAGACATGACCACGCGGTCAGACCGCGTGGTCATACGGTTGACCTCGTTCGATGCAGATGTGGACCGTCGGGAGAGACTTCATGGCACCAGCGATGGGCGAGAACGAGGGCTCCGCCGCGCCGCGCAGCGCGGACGTGGCCCGCCTGGCCGGGGTGTCGCGCAAGACGGTCTCCCGTGTGCTCAACAACGAGCCCTACGTCTCCGACACAGCGCGCCGGAAGGTCCTCGCAGCCGCTGAAGAACTCGGCTACCGGCTCAACCAGGCGGCCCGCACGCTGGCCTCCGGGCGCAGCGGCTCGATCGGCGTGGTGGCCCTCGGAACCGTCGGGTACGGCACTGCTTCCCTCTTCCTGCACGTCGAACGGGCCGTGCGTGACGCCGGGTACGCGCTCCGGGTGGTCAACACGCCGAACGGCGACCCGGTGGGCATCGCCGGCGCCGTGGAGTCACTGCTGGAGCAAGGAGTGGACGGCGTCGTCGTCTCCGAGCCCATCGTGGAAGGAGACGTCGGCGTGCGCGTCGACGTGCCGGTCCTCTTCCTGGGGGCGCCGCCGGCGTTCTCGGCCGCCCGGACGGTGACCATGGGCGTGGCCGCCCACGCGTTGGCGCGGGCGGCGACGGAGCATCTGCTGGATCTGGGGCATCCGACTGTTCACCACCTCGCCGGTCCACGCCGGTGGTACGCCACCAAGGACCGTATAGAGGGATGGCGGGCGGCGCTGGCCGCACGGGGCGCGCACGAGCCGCCGCTGCTCAACGGTGACTGGTCGCCCGCCTCCGGATACGCGGCGGGCTGCGCCCTGGCCTCGGACCCCTCGGTGACCGCGGTGTTCGCCGCGGGCGACGAGATGGCCATCGGCCTCATCCACGCCCTGCGGGACGCAGGACGGCGCGTGCCCGAGGACATCAGTGTCGTCGGTTTCGACGGCAATCCGGTCTTCGCCTACGTCTCCCCTCCCCTGACCACCGTGGTTCAGCCCTTCGAGGCGGCGTCCCGGGAAGGCATCCGCCTGCTCGTGCACGCGATCGAGAAGCCCGACGCCGACCTGCCCCGGGCGAGCGACCCACCGGTCCAGCTCGTCGTCCGCGGCTCGACCGCGCCTCCGCCGTCCCACCAGGACAAGACGGAGCAGCGCACCGTCTGAAAGAACCCCGGCCGGGAGAACACCCGCACGCCCGGGCACCGCTGTGCCGTTCGCCGGCCGTCTCACCATGAGACCGGCCGATCCCCGTCGCCGCGCCGCCGACGTCTTCCCGCACTGCGGCCGCGGCCTGCGGGCTCGCCGCCTCCACCGGACTCCCCCGGGGCGGCGGGCGCCGAACCCACCATCCCTTCCCTGTTCCGGGAGCCGCACCATGTCCCCTGCTCCGTCGGTCGTCAGACCCGGCACCGCTCAGCGTTCCCGCTCCGCCACCGTCCTGTTCCTGATCCTGGCGCTGGTCGTCGCCGCGGCGACGGTTGTGCTGCCCGCCGCGGACCGGGCGCAGGCCCTGTCCCGTCCCTCGCAGACGATGTACACGCCGCCCTCGGGTGCGCCTTCGCCCGGTTCGCTGTACCCGCGAGCGGTACGCCTCCAGCACAACGGATCCGCCGACGGCACCCTGCTCGCCACGTTCGAGCAGTACACCTCCGGCACGCCCGTCTTCCCGATCTACCGCAGCACGGACGACGGCAACTCCTGGAGCAAGCTCTCCGACGTCGCCGACACCCAGAACGGCTGGGGCATGCGCTGGGAGCCCGAGCTGTTCGAACTGCCCACGGCGGTGGGCGGCTTCCCTGCGGGCACCGTCCTGGCCGCCGGCGCCTCCGTTCCCTCGGACCGCTCGGCCATCAAGCTCGATGTCTACGCCAGCACGGACCGCGGACAGACCTGGACGTTCGTCAGCGACATCGCCACCGGCGGCGCCGCCTTCGACACCAACGGGAACACCCCCGTCTGGGAGCCTTTCTTCCTGGTGTCCGGCGGCAAGCTCATCGTCTACTACTCCGACCAGCGCGACCCCGCCCACGGCCAGAAGGTCGTGCACCAGGTCTCCACGGACGCCCGCACCTGGGGCCCCGTCGTCGACGACGTGGCGATGCCCACCTACAGCAACCGTCCCGGCATGCCGACCGTCGCGAAGCTGCCGAACGGCAACTACGTCATGACGTACGAGTACGGCGGCGCCCCCGAAGGCAACTTCTCCGTCTACTACAAGACCTCCTCCGACCCCGAGGCCTTCGGCTCCGCCACCGGCATCCCCCTGCGCACGACGGACGGCGTGGTGCCCCAGAGCGCTCCCTACGTCACCTGGCTCCCCACCGGAGGCCCGGCCGGCACCCTCGCCGTCAGCGCCAACAGCGCCGACGACCTGTTCGTCAACAGGCAGAACGGCGCCGCGAACACCTGGACGCGCATCAACGCCAACGTGGCCGGCGGGTACAGCCGCGGCATGACCCCCCTCTCCGACGGACACAGCCTGCTGATACTCAGCGGCGGCCGCGGCGGCGGCAACCTCGCCAACCCCGTCACCTACAGCACGATCGACCTCGGCGGCGGCATCTCCGACGGCGCCACCTACACCGCCTCCAACGCGGGCAGCGGCCTGATGCTGACCATCGCGGGCGGCTCCACCGCCAACGGCGCCTTCGCCACCCAGCAGAACGTCGACAACGCCGGCGACCAGAAGTGGAGGTTCCTGCAGCAGCCCTCCGGCTACTTCAAGATCCTCAACGTGGCGAGCGGCAAGGTCCTGGGCGTGCAGAACCAGTCCACCGCCAACGGCGCCAAGATCCTCCAGTGGGACGACAACGGCACCGTCGACCACGAGTGGGCGGTCGCCCCGAACCCCGTGGGCGACTTCTCCCTCATGAACCGGCTGACCGGCAAGTACCTGGAGATCCCCGACGCGTCCACCACCGCAGGCACCGCCGCAGGGCAGTGGGACAGCACCGCCTGCGCCTGCCAGCGCTGGAACCTCACCCAGACGGACCTGCCGCCCCTCGGCACCGGCCAGTACGTACTCGTCAACAAGAACAGCGGCAAGTACCTCGACATCCCCAACGCCTCCACCGCCACCAACACGGCCGTCGACCAGTGGCAGAACTCCGCCTGCGCCTGTCAGCTGTTCACCTTCCAGTCCGCAGGCAGCGGAGTCTGGACCGTCAGGGGCGTCAACAGCAGCCTGAATCTGGACATCCGTAACAGCTCCACCGCTGCAGGAGCCGTCGTCGTCCAGAACACCCCCTCCGCCGCCGACTCGCAGAAGTGGACCCTCACCGACGCCGGCAACGGCTACTACAGACTCCGCAACGTGAACAGCGCCCTCGTCGCCGGCGTCGCACAGTCCTCCACCGCCAACGGCGCAGCCGTTGTGCAGTGGAACAACGTCAGCGTCGACGACCAGCTCTGGAAAATCGTCCGTATCAACTGACTCCCATGGGGTCACGACCGGGCGCGGGGGGGGCCGACGAAGCGGTCCCCGC
>NZ_JBMNDR010000032.1:0-88577 GCF_052543235.1 Streptomyces sp. SAS_272
GTCGGTGAGATCGCCTCGCGCCATGACTGACGGCCTATCAAGAACAGACCTCGGCGCGCAGGCGATCTCCCGAACTCGTGATCCGAACGCCAGACAGGACCTAGGGGTTTTCGAGCTCCCTGGTTCGCTGGGGCGGTGTGTCGTGCGGTGCCCTGGTGGGCACCGTGCGCGCACCGCCCTTTTTCGTGTCCTCGTGGTGTCTAGCGCCGGTCGACCAGGGGGGTGAGGGTGGGTGCTCGGCGGGCTGTGGGGACGCGGGGCTGGGGCTGGGGTTGTTCGAGGCCGAAGGTGGTGAAGGCGGTCCGGGTGGGCAGGGGGTAGGTCTCCTTTCCGGTGAGGGCGTTGAGGATGGTGGCGCTGCGCCAGGCGGCGAGGCCGAGGTCGGGGGCCCCTACGCCGTGGGTGTGGCGTTCGGCGTTCTGGACGTGGACGTTGCAGCCGGTGGCGGTGATGGAGGGGTCGAGGACGAGGCGGAAGTGTGCGTCGATGCGGGGGCGTTCGCTGTTGTCGCGGCGGATGTAGGGGTCGAGTCCGGCGAGGATGCGGTCGGGGGTGCGTTCGCGGTGGCCGGTGGCGAGGACGACGGCGTCGGTGGTGAGGCGGCTGCGGGTGTTCTGCTGGGTGTGCTCGAGGTGGAGTTCGATCCGGGTCGTGGAGATGCGTCCGGCGGTGCGGACGGTCACGCCGGGGGTGAGGACGGCGTCGGGCCAGCCGCCGTGGAGGGTGCGGCGGTAGAGCTCGTCGTGGACGGCGGCGAGGGTGTCTGCGTCGATGCCTTTGTGGAGTTGCCATTGGCCGGTGAGCAGGCGGTCGCGGACGTTTTCGGGGAGGGCGTGGAAGTAGCCGGTGTAGTCGGGGGTGAAGTGTTCGAGGCCGAGTTTGGAGTACTCCATGGGGGCGAACGCTTCGGTGCGGCCGATCCAGTGGAGTCGTTCGTGGCCGGTGGGGCGGTTGCGGAGGAGGTCGAGGAAGACTTCGGCGCCGGACTGTCCTGTTCCGACGACGGTGACGTGGCCGGCGGTGAGGAGGGTGTCGCGGTGGGCGAGGTAGTCGTCGGCGTGCAGGACGGGGACGCCGGGTGCGTCGACGAGGGGGCGCAGGGGGTCGGGGATGTGGGGTTCGGTGCCGATGCCGAGGACGACGTTGCGGGTGTGGGTGCGGCCGAGGGCTTCGGCTTCGCCGGCTGCGTCGAGTTGGGTGAAGTCGACTTCGAAGACGTCGCGTTCGGGGTTCCAGCGGACGGAGTCGACCTGGTGGCGGAAGCGGAGTCCGGGGAGCTGGTCGGCGACCCAGCGGCAGTAGGCGTCGTATTCGGCGCGCTGGATGTGGAAGCGCTCGGCGAAGTAGAACGGGTAGAGGCGGTGGTGGGTTTTGAGGTAGTTGAGGAAGGTCCAGGGGCTGGTGGGGTCGGCGAGGGTGACGAGGTCGGCGAGGAAGGGGACCTGGATGCGGGCGCCGTCGATGAGGAGGCCGGGGTGCCAGTCGAAGCGGGGGCGTTGTTCGTAGAAGACGGCGTCGATTTCGGCGAGGGGGTGCGCGAGCGCGGCGAGGGCGAGGTTGCTGGGTCCGACGCCGATGCCGACGAGGTCGCGGGGGGTGTCGGCGTCGGGGTGCGGGGGCGTGTTCATGCGGGGGTGTTTCCTTCCACCAGTCGCAGGAGGGCGGTGAGGTCGGTGGGCCGGGTGTGGGGGTTGAGGAGGGTGGTCTTGAGCCAGAGCCGGCCGTCGAGGCGGGCCCGGCCGAGGACGGCGTGACCGTGGGTGAGGAGGCGGCGGCGGATGTCGGCGACGGCGGTGTCGGTGGCGTGTGCGGGCCGGAAGAGGACGGTGCTGAGGGTGGGTGGGGCGTGGAGTTCGAGGCCGGGGTGGGCGGTGACGAGGTCGGCGAGTTGCCGGGCGTGGTCGCAGACCTGGTCGACGAGGGCGCCGAGGCCGCTGCGGCCCAGGGTTTTGAGGGTGACGGCGATCTTGAGGGCGTCGGGCCGGCGGGTGGTGCGCAGGGAGCGGCCGAGGAGGTCGGGGAGGCCGGCTTCGGTGTCGTCGTCGGCGTTGAGGTAGTCGGCGTGGTGGTGGAGGGCGGTGAGGTCGCGGGGGTCGCGGACGGCGAGGAGTCCGGCGGCCACGGGCTGCCAGCCGAGTTTGTGGAGGTCGAGGGTGACGGTGTGGGCGGCTTCGAGGCCGGTGAGGAGGGGTCGGCGCCGGTTGCTGAAGAGGAGGCCGCCTCCGTAGGCGGCGTCGATGTGGAGGCGGGCGCCGTGGGTGTGGCAGAGGGCGGCGAGGGCGGGCAGGGGGTCGATGAGTCCGGCGTCGGTGGTGCCGGCGGTGGCGGCGACGATGAGGGGGCCGGGGCGGGTGGTGAGGGTGTGGTGGAGGGCGGCGGGGTCGAGGACGCCGGTGGGGGTGGGGAGGATGACGGGTTCGGGGAGGCCGAGGAGCCAGGCGGCGCGGGGCAGGGAGTGGTGGGCGTTGGCGCCGCAGACGAGCCGGAGGGCGGGTCCGTGTGCTTCCCGGGCAAGGAGCAGGGCGAGTTGGTTGGCTTCGGTGCCGCCGGTGGTGACGAGTGCGTCGGCGAGGAGCGTGGGGGCGGTGGCGGCCCGAGGGCGGGCAGCCGACTCCGCGAGGTCGCTGGACGCGGGGCCTGGGGGCGCGAGCGCGGGATCTGAGAACGGTGACGCGGGATCGGTGGCGCGGGCGCGGGGCCTGGGGACGCGGGCGCGGGATCCGTGATCGTGCGCGCGGGGCCTGGGGGCGCGGGCGCGGGGTCCGTGATCGTGCGCGCGGGGCCTGGGGACGCGGGTGCGGGGTCCGTGATCGTGCGCGCGGGGCCTGGGGGCGCGGGTGCGGGGTCTGAAGACGGTGACGCGGGGTCCGTGATCGTGCGCGCAGGGCGTGGGGACGCGGGCGCGGGATCGGTGGACGCGGACGCGGGGCCTGCGGGCGCGGGTGCGGGGAACGTCGGGGGTGCCGGGTTCGTGTGGCCGTAGATCTCCGCGGCGAGGGCGTGGGTGAGCAGGGTTTCCAGTTCCGAGGCGGCGGGGGCCTGGTCCCAGGAGTCGAGGGAGGGGTTGAGGGCGGAGGCGGCGAGGTCGGCGGCGGTGGCGACGGCGAGGGGCGGGCAGTGCAGGTGGGCGGCGCACAGGGGGTGGGCGGGGTCGGCGGCGCCTTCGGCGAGGGCGCGGACGAGGGTGTGCAGGGCGTCGGGGTCGCCGTGTTCGGGCAGCGGGTCGCCGACGGCCTCGCGGACGCGTGCGGCCACCGTGCGCGGTCCGCCTGCGGGCAGCGGCCCGCCGCGGGAGCGGGCGCCGGCGTCGAGCGCGTCGAGGACGGTCGCCAGCAGGGGGCGCAGGGCGTCGGAGCCTTCGGGGCCTGAGGCGAGGGGCGGCATGCTCACGGGGGGTTCCTCCGGGGCCGGGGGCGGATGCCCGCAGCGGGGAGGTCCAGCTTGTACGCCGAGGCGCAGACACGCCCGAAAAGAGCGACGATCGGTACCCGAAAGTGGATACCGATCGTCGCGGAGGTGCTGTCCGTCAGGCGGGGGCGGGTCAGTCCATGAACTCGTCGTCCTCGTCGTCCTCCGGCTCCTGTTCGGCCGCCTGCGTGTGCAGGGTGATCTGACCGACGAGTTGATGCACTTCGGCGATCATCCTGTCCAGTTCCTCCTGCGATCCGAAGGGATGCACGGTGGTGGCCCTGGCTTCGGGGCTGTCCGCGATTTTCAGCAGGCGTTCAACGGCGGACCGGGCTTCGGTCACGGCCTGCCGCAGGACACGTCGTTCGACGGCGAGTTTGTCGGCGACGGTCTGCTGGGAGCCGTCGGCTTCCTGGCTCTGCTGCTGCCGCTCCTGTTCGGCTTGCTGGGCCTTGCCGGGGTCGGAGAGGGCAACGAGAGTCCACTGGTGGAGGGGTTGGACCGCTCGACCGCCGGCGTCCCGCGCCATCTTGTCCGATGCGGCGAGGTCGACGGCCGGGATCGTGTACATGTCGGCAGTGTTGCGCGCCAGGAGTTGAGCATCGGTGAAGGAGTTCAGGCATTCCCGTCGGGCTTCGAAGGCGTTGGCCGCGAGGGCCAGACTCCACAGTCCCTTCTCCGATTCGGCGAGGCCGGCCACGATCTGGTCGGTGTTGGCGCGGAACGGGACGGTTCTGCCCACGGCGGAGCCGACGTTGCGGGTGATGAGTTTGTCCGCGATGAGCGCGATACCGCCCGCGACCGCGAGGGTCTGGCGGGCGTCGTTGTTCCCCTTCAGCGCCGGTTCGACGAGATCGGTGAAGTCCGTGCCGGGAGCAGGCTGCCAATCGCCCAGAACCCCCTTGGTGAGTACACCGCCGTTGGCCCATGCGTTGCGGGCTTGCTGGAGTGAGCCCGCCTTGTAGCCGCGCCAGGGCAGGTCGATGACGGGACCGAGGAGTTCGGCGTATCCCGCGGTGTTCATCCGGCTGGTGCCCTTGATGTCCTTGGCGAACCTCTTCACCTGCTCGAAGACATCGGGCCGGGTGAGGAAGTGGGTGAGGTAGACGGCACGCCAGAGGGGCGTGCCGGGGATGTCGTTCCTGCCGAAGACGGCGGGCAGTTCCTCGGGCTTGCGGCGCCCCAGGGCTAGGCCGATGATCCCGTCGAGGAGGCTGTTCTGCGGGAGTCCGGGAAGCCGTACCCGGCTGATGGCCCGGCTTCCGACCTCCACGTTCTGTGCGGCTGCCTCCCAGTGCCGGAATTCGACGTGGATCGAGGCGAGGATGGAGCGGACGGCGTCGTCGAAGACTTCCTCGGCGGAGAGTCCTGCCGAGCCGTGCCGGTGGATCCCGACCGTGACCTGGGCGGGCACGACGAGCGTCTGGCCGAGCCGTACGGAACGGTCTGCGGGCTGCGTCTGATTGACACCTCGTTGGAATTCCGCCAGGAACCCGTTGAGCGCTTCCTGTCGACCCAGAGCCATGCGCTGGCTCAGGGACCTCTCGGCGGCGCCCCGTCGCTGTGTCTTCTCGGCGGTCAGGACGCGCAGCGCCGTGGCTGCGATCTCGTCGGCGTAGGGCGAGGCACCGTCGGTGAGCAGGGCCCAGGCGCTGGTCAGACGGGTGATGCCGTCGCGTACGGCGAGGACGTCCATGTGTTCGTCGCCGTCTGCGAATTCGAGTCGGCAGGGATGGGCGATGACGGCCCGGGTGATCCGCCGGGCGAGGATCGAGCGGTCGTAGGGGTTGGGGTTGGCGTGCCTGGTCTGTTCTATGGTCTGGGCCAGGTGGTCGCGCAGATGCTTCCGGTCGCGGTAGCGGTAGACGACCCGGGCGTAGGGACGCCCTTCCTCGTCCACGTCGCCGTGGACCTCGGGGTCCTCAACGGGCAGTGCCCCCTGGCTGGTGCGTGGCTGGTGTCCGGGGAACAGTTCGGTCAGCCAGACCCGGGTATGCAGTGAGCGGAGGGTGGCGCCCTCGACATGCTCTTCGATCAGGGCCGAAGCCTGCCCCTTGGCGGAACGCAGCTGGGCGGCTGCAGCCTCGGGCGAGATGATGGCGCGGGCGACGGCATGCCAGGCGTCCTCGTCGAGGGCGGCGCCGTCGGCTTGCAGGCCTGCTTTGACAAGTTGGGCGCGGTCGCCGGGGGTAGAGGGATCGGGCAGGGCGCGTTCGAAGCCCGAGACGGTGAATTCCTCGCCTTCAAAGGTGAACGAGATCGTCTCGGGGCCACCTTCGGCTGCTTCGATCCGCTGACCAGAACCGATCTCGACCTGGGATTCGGTGGAATCAAACACGTTCTTCCTTCCATTAAGCTACCGAGGTCCCACAAATCACTCGCTTGTTCACTGGCCCGAGGCCATCCGGGCCGGTAGACTTGGAGGCGCAGTCAGGGCCGCGCAAGAGCGCGCGCCAGGTCTGCTTCCACGAACCCCGGCCATCGGCCGGGGTTCGTCACGTAAAAGGCGGCTGTCAGCACCGCTCGGGTGCGAGCGCCTTGGGCAGGTGCCGGCCATACCAGCCCCACATGAACTGCTTGTTCTCCTGGCGGGCGATCGCCTGGCAGCCGCAGTACGCGACGAGGTCAGCCATCTGCAGCCACGTCGAGGCATGGGCCGGGACCGCCACCGCCGCCAGCGGGATGCGGCTCGGGCGCAGGTTGCGGTGCACCTCGTCGTACAGGTGCTCGCTGCCGTCTCCATCGACGACCAATGCGGCGGTCTCGCCCGCCTCGGCCAGCCGCCGGTCGAGCACACGCAGAAGCCGGTCGTAGGCGCGCCGCTTGGCCCGCCCCCAGTGGTCGGCGTCATGTGTGTAGACGGTGACGATGTCGAGGCCGGGCTGCGCCGCGATCACGTCGAGGGCTTCCTGGGCCATGCGATAACGCTCTATCTTGAGCGGATTGCGGCCACCCGGGCGCCCGCGACCGGCGAGGAAACCGTTCGCGTGGAGCTCGTACTCGGGAGGGATTCCGTGATCACGGGACCAACGGTCGCGCAGTTCCTGCCAAGCACGCAGGACCCGTACGGCTTCAGCCTTCGGGACGCCCACGGCGGTATAGAGCGCGAGGCCAGTGCTGGGAATGCCGGAGTCGTCGATGTAGTAAACACGATCGACCGGCTGAGATGCGCTGATGGCTGTTCCTGGCCTTTCGCTCGAATCCGAAGGGTCACCAGAACGACAGGCGGCTGCACCGCGTCGAACTGATCACTCCAGCCGGCCTTCGGGCCGGTCAGGCAAACGGATTCGGGCGATACGCGCTGCGTCATCCATCGCTTCGCTCCTCGTCCTCTCCCTCGGTGGCCCAGTCAGATGCAAGTGATCTGCGGGGTCCGCCAGTTCGAGTGCGAGTGGCATCCGGCCTGGTGCCGTCTGCTTGGTCGCGGAGCGATGAAGGGCTCGTACTCCTTTCAGGCTAGACCCGCATCTTTCACACCGTCAACTTCTTCAAGGCGCGCCACGGTGGCCCCCCTCGCGTCCGAGCCGAGGGGGGAGCGCCACCGGGTTTACTCGCCCCTCACTCGCAACGCGCGTGCCAGGTCGTCGAGTTGGTCGACGAGTTTGCGGCGCAGGGCGGGGATGGGGTCGGCGTCGGCCAGGCACTGCTCGCCGAGGCGGAGGGTGTCGGGGTCGACGGCGTGGCCGGGGAAGGCCCAGCGGCCGGCGGCGTCCGCGATGGCGGGGCCTCGGCGGGCGGCGACGGCGACGGCGTCCTGGTAGAAGCGTGGGACGTAGTCGGCGAGGAGGTCGGCCTGTTCGGGCTGCCAGAAGCCCTGGGCGGTGGCGGTGAAGAGGTAGTTGGAGAGGTCGTCGTCCTCGAACATGGCGGCCCAGGCGGTGCGTTTGGCCTCGGCGTCGGGGAGGGCGGCGCGGCAGCGGGCGGCGCCTTCCTGGCCCGTGGCGGAGGGGTCGCGGTCGAGTTCGGCGGTGATGGCGGCGTCGTCGACCGCGCCGAGGACGGCGAGCCGGGCGAGGACGCGCCAGCGCAGGTCGGGGTCGAGTTCGGGGCCGCCGGGGACGGTGCCGTCGGCGAGCCAGGCGGCGATGGTCTCGGGGTGGGCGGCGACGGCGATGAAGTGGCGTACGGCGATGAGGCGCAGGCTGGGGTGGTCGCCGTCCTCGGTGCGGCGGATGAGGTCGCGGCAGAGCGCGGAGAGCGCGGCGAGGGCGGCGGGGCGCTGTTCGGGGGTGGCGTAGCGGTCGGCGGCCTGGCCGGAGGCGAAGGTGAGGACGCCTTGGACGAGGGCGAGGTCGGTCTCGTGCGGGAGGTGGGCGCGGGCGGTCTCGAGGTAGGCGGCGGGAGCGAGTTCACCGTCGCGGACGGCGTCGCGCAGGGCGTTCCAGACGACGGCCCGGGTGAGGGGGTCGGGCAGGCCGCTGAGGCGGGCGCGGACGGTGTCGAAGGATCCGGGGTCGAAGCGGACCTTGGCGTAGGTGAGGTCGCCGTCGTTGAGGAGGAGCAGGGCGGGGCGCTTGCCGAGGGGTTCGGGGGTGCTCTGCGGGATGTCGATCTCGAGGCGTCGGCGCAGGGTGAGGTGGCGGTTCTCGTCGGCGAGGTCGAGGTCGTAGAGGCCGACGCCGACGCGGTGGGGGCGGCTGCCGTGGTGGTCGACGGTGAGGGTGTGGTCGCCGTTGGAGCCGCTGAGGGTGGGGACGAGGGTGTCGACGCCGGTGGTGCGGAGCCAGGCGTCGGCCCAGGCGTGGACGTCGCGGTCGGTGTGGGCGGCGAGGGAGTCGATGAAGTCGGCGAGGGTGGCGTTGGCGAAGCGGTGTCGGGCGAAGTGGGTGTTGATGCCGGCGAGGAAGTTCTTCTCGCCGAGCCAGGTGACGAGCTGGCGCAGTGCGGAGGCGCCCTTGGCGTAGGAGATGCCGTCGAAGTTGAGGAGTGCGGAGGCGGTGTCGTCGACGTTCTCGGGGGCGACGGGGTGGGTGGAGGGGCGCTGGTCGGCGTCGTAGCCCCAGGGTTTGCGGACGACGCCGAACTCGGTCCAGGTGCCGTGGAAGCGGGTGGCTTCGGTGAGGGTCTGGTAGCCCATGTACTCGGCGAAGGACTCGTTGAGCCAGATGTCGTCCCACCACTGGAGGGTGACGAGGTCGCCGAACCACATGTGGGCCATCTCGTGGGCGATGACCATGGCGCGGGTCTGGCGTTCGGTGTCGGTGACGGCGGAGCGGTAGACGAACTCGTCGCGGAAGGTGACGAGGCCGGGGTTCTCCATGGCGCCGGCGTTGAACTCGGGGACGAACGCCTGGTCGTAGGAGTCGAAGGGGTAGGGCTCCTCGAACTTCTCGTGGTAGCGGTCGTAGCAGGCGCGTGTGATGTCGAGGAGTTCGTCGGTGTCGGCGTCGAGGTAGGGGGCGAGGGAGCGGCGGCAGTGGAGGCCGAAGGGCAGTCCGCGGTGTTCGGTGCGCACGGAGTGCCAGGGGCCGGCGGCGACGGCGACGAGGTAGGTGGAGATCAGGGGGGTGGGTGCGGCCTGCCAGCGGCCGTCGCCGAGGTGTTCGGTGATGCCGTTGGCGAGGACGGTCCAGCCTTCGGGGGCCTGGACGGTGAGTTCGAAGACCGACTTGAGGTCGGGCTGGTCGAAGGCGGCGAAGACGCGCTGGACGTCTTCCATGAACAGCTGGGTGTAGAGGTAGGTCTCGCCGTCGGTGGGGTCGGTGAAGCGGTGCATGCCTTCGCCGGTGCGGGAGTAGCGCATGCTCGCGTGGACGCGCAGTTCGTGCTCGCCGGCGGTGAGGCCGGTCAGGGGGAGCCGGTTGTCGTCGAGCGTCTCGGGGTCGACGGGCTCGCCGTCGAGGGTGACGGAGTGCAGTGCGGCGGGCCTGATCTCGACGAAGGTGTCCCCGTGGGTGCGCGCGGCGAACCGGATGACGGTGCTGGACTCGAAGGTCTCGTCGCCGGTCGTCAGGTCGAGCTCGATGGTGTAGCGGAGGACGTCGAGGAGCTTGGCACGGTTCTGCGCTTCGTCGCGCGTCAGTACGGACATGCAGGACATGCTGCCTGATGCCGCTGGCCGGGCACAGGGGCGGATCGGTACGCGCCCTATGTCCCTTCTCGCGCCGGAGCGCCGGGCCTGTGCCGATTCCGCGCCGATTCCGCGCGGGCATGTGCCGGTCGCCTGCCGGTGGCCTGCCGGTCACGTGGCGGTGGCCGCGGCCCCGGCTTCCGCGCTGCGGGGCGGTGTGGATCAGCTGTGCGGGGGCGCCACGGTGTCCTCGGCGATGCGCTCGTGGTGGCGGATGACCTCGGCGATGATGAAGTTGAGGAACTTCTCGGCGAAGGCGGGGTCGAGCTTGGCGCTCTCCGCGAGGGTGCGCAGCCGGGCGATCTGGCGGGCCTCGCGGGCCTGGTCGGCGGGCGGGAGCTGGTGGCGGGCTTTGAGGTGGCCGACCTGCTGGGTGGCTTTGAAGCGTTCGGCGAGCATGTGCACGACGGCCGCGTCGATGTTGTCGATGCTGTCGCGCAGCCGGGCGAGCTCCTCGCGGACGGCGGGGTCGACGTCGCCGGCGCCGGGCGCGCGGGTGTTGCTGGTGGTCATGGGCGATCACCCTAGGGCATGTCCGGACGGGCGTTGCGGGCTGCCCGTACAGTGGAATGGGGTCCTCGGCGTGTTGGGGGTGCGGCGTGGCGAACGGCGGTCCGGTCGAGCACGGTTACCCGCACATGGAGACGGTGCGGGCTGCGGTGACGGCGTTGTACAGGCGGTTGTCGTACGACACGATCCACCAGTTCGCGACGAGCGTGGCGCCGGCCGACGTGGCGTTCTGCGACACCGACGACCTCCACCTGGGGGCGCAGCGGGTGGCGCGGGAGCTGGTGCGGCACTACCGGTTGCCGGACGCGCGGATGGTCGTGGCGTTCCGGGAGATGGAGCATGCGGCGCACATCGAGCTCGCGGCGGGGCCGGAGTACTTCGTCGAGCTGAACGACCGTTTCCGCACGCATCGCCGGGACATCGGTGCGGCGCTGGCGCACGAGATCATGCACGTCTACCTGCACCGGGTGGGGTTGTCGTTCGCGGGGACGCGGGACAACGAGATTCTGACGGACACGGCGACGACGTATCTGGGGGCGGGCTGGCTGCTGCTGGACGCCTATCGGGTGGACGGGGCGTCGTCGCAGAAGCTGGGGTATCTGACTCCGGAGGAGTTCGGGTACGTGCTGGCGAAGCGGTCGCTGGTGTTCGGTGAGGATCCGTCGGTGTGGTTCACGAGCGCGCAGGCGTACGAGGCGTACGGGCGGGGTCTGGAGCGGGCGCGGTTCGACGAGCGGCAGCCGCCGCTGACGGCGGCGGGCTGGGCGGGCCGGCGGCGTTACGCCCGTGACCGCCGGCATGCGCAGGGCGTTCGGGCGGGGTCGGGGGATGCGGGCGCCCCGTATGCGTTCGTGCACGATCCGCAGGGGCCGTTGCGGGTGATGTTCGCCTGTCCTACCTGTCGTCAGCGGATTCGGGTTCCGGTTCAGGGGCGGGTCCGGGCCCGCTGCGGGTTGTGCAGGACCGTGCTGGAGTGCGACACGTGAGGTGCGGTGCGGCGGCGGAGCGGCGCGGGCCTGGGCCGCTGCGCGAGTGTCATGCGCCGTAGACGCGTCCGGGTGGTTCCGCGTCCGCCAGGAGCTTGCGGGCGGCCTCTCCCGCCTCGGCGGGGCTGCGACGTCTTGCGGCGTCCGCTGTCGGGCCGGGCCGCCAGCCCTCCATGACGGTGATCCGGCCGCCCTCCGTCTCGAAGACGTGTCCGGTGACGCCTTCGCTGGCGGTGGAGCCGAGCCAGACGACCAGCGGGGAGACGTTGGCGGGGGCCATGGCGTCGAAGCCGGTCTCGGGGGCGGCCATGGTGGCGGCGAAGGCGTGTTCCGTCATGCGGGTGCGGGCGGCGGGCGCGATCGCGTTGACCTGGACGCCGTAGCGGGCGAGTTCGGCGGCCGCGACGAGGGTGAGTCCGACGATGCCGGCTTTCGCGGCGCTGTAGTTGCCCTGTCCGACCGAGCCGAGCAGTCCCGCGCCGCTCGCGGTGTTGACGATGCGGGCGGCGGGTGTGCGGCCCGCCTTGGCCTCGGCGCGCCAGTGCGCGGCTGCGTGCTTGAGGGTGAGGAAGTGGCCCTTGAGGTGGACGCGCAGGACGGCGTCCCAGTCGTCCTCGTCGAGGTTGACGAGCATGCGGTCGCGCAGGAAGCCGGCGTTGTTGACGAGGGTGTCGAGCCGGCCGTACGTCTGAAGGGCGGTCGTCACGAGGGACGCGGCGCCCTCGGGTGTGGCGATGTCGCCGCCGTGGGCGAGTGCGGTGCCGCCGGCCGCGCGGATCTCGTCGGCGACCTGCCGGGCGGGGCTGTCGGGGCCGGGGGCGCCGTCGAGTCCGACGCCGAGGTCGTTGACGACGACCCGGGCGCCCTCGGCGGCGAAGGCGAGGGCGTGGGCGCGCCCCAGGCCGCGTCCGGCGCCGGTGACGACGACGACCCGTCCGTCGCAGATTCCGTTCATCGCAGGTCTCCGCTCACGTCTCTCACGCCTCTCGTATCTGCCAGGTCGTCTCAGGTCGTCTCAGGTCGTTCAGGTCGTTCAGGTCGTCTCAGGTCGTTCAGGTCGTCTTGTCGGCGGTCGCGGCGTCGAGGAAGGCGGGCCGTTCGCCTCCGCCGTGCAGGAGCAGGCTCGCTCCGCTGATGTAGGCGGCCGCGTCGGAGGCGAGGAAGACGGCCGCGTCGCCGACGTCGTCGGGGAGGGCGAGGCGGCCCAGGGGGACGGTGCGGGCGACGGCCGCGACACCGTCGTCGTCGCCGTAGTGGAGGTGGGTGCGCTCGGTGTGGACCATGCCGACGACCAGGGTGTTCACGCGGATCTCCGGCGCCCATTCGACGGCCATGGACCGTGCGAGGCTCTCCAGGCCGGCCTTGGCCGCACCATAGGCGGCGGTGCCGGGTGAGGGGCGGCCGCCGCTGACGCTGCCGATCATCACGATGGAGCCCCGCGCGCGCCTGAGGTGGTCGTGGGCGGCGAGGGACACCGTGAGCGGGGCGAGGAGGTTGAGCTCGATCACGCGCGCGTGGCGGTGCGCGTCTGCCGCGGCGAGCGGCCGGTAGGGAGCGCCTCCAGCGTTGTTGACGAGGACGTCGAGCCTCGGCAGCCCGGCGAAGAAGGTCTGTACGGCGTCGGCGTCCCGTACGTCGAGCGGCGCGAACCGGGCTCCCTGGACCGGGGTGTCGGGGGGCTGTCGGGCGCAGACGACGACCTCGGCGCCGGCGCGCGCGAGGGAGCGCGCGATCCCGGCGCCCACTCCCCGGGTGCCGCCGGTGACGACGGCGACCTTCCCGTCCAGCTTCATCGGCTGCTACCTTTCCACCTAACAAACGTTTGGTGGAAAGGTAGCTGATGCTTCCATGGGTGTCTCCACCTCGTCCCCGGAAAAGGGGGCGGAAAAGGGAATCGCGCTCGTCACGGTCGACTTCCCACCGGTGAACGCCCTGCCGGTGCACGGCTGGTTCGCCCTGGCCGACGCCGTGCGCGCGGCCGGCCGCGATCCGGGCACGCGGTGCGTGGTGCTGGCCGCCGAGGGGCGGGGCTTCAACGCGGGCGTCGACATCAAGGAGATCCAGGCGCAGGGGCCGGGCGCGCTGATCGGCGCCAACCGCGGCTGCTTCGAGGCGTTCGCGGCGGTGTACGAGTGCGAGGTCCCCGTCGTGGCGGCGGTCCAGGGGTTCTGTCTGGGAGGCGGGGTCGGCCTCGCGGGGAACGCGGACGTGATCGTGGCGAGCGAGGACGCCGTGTTCGGGCTGCCCGAGCTGGACCGGGGCGCGCTGGGCGCGGCCACCCATCTGGCCCGGCTCGTGCCCCAGCACCTGCTGCGCGCCCTCTACTACACCTCGCGCACGGTCACGGCGGCCGAACTGCACGCGCACGGCTCGGTGTGGCGGGTGACTGCCCCCGGGGAACTGCGCGCGGCCGCGCTGGAGCTCGCCGGTGAGATCGCCGCGAAGGACGGCGAGCTGGTGCGTCTGGCCAAGGCCGCCATCAACGGCATCGATCCGGTCGACGTGCGCCGCAGTTACCGCTTCGAGCAGGGGTTCACGTACGAGGCGAGCGTCGGCGGCGTGGCGGACCGGGTCCGGGACGCCTTCGGCAGGGCCGCACGGGAGGAGAGCTCGGGTGAGTGACAAGACGATGAGCGCCGAGGAGGCCGTCTCCCGTCTGGAGAGCGGCATGACGCTCGGCATCGGCGGCTGGGGCTCTCGCCGCAAGCCGATGGCGCTGGTGCGGGCGCTGCTGCGGTCGGAGGTCACCGACCTCACCGTGGTCTCGTACGGCGGCCCCGACGTCGGCATGCTCGCGGCGGCCGGGCGGATCCGCAGGCTGGTCGCCGCCTTCGCCACGCTGGACTCGATCCCGCTGGAGCCGCACTACCGGGCGGCCCGCGAGCGCGGGGCGCTGGAGCTGACCGAGGTCGACGAGGCGATGTTCCTGTGGGGGCTGCGCGCGGCGGCGCACCGGTTGCCGTTCCTGCCCGTGCGGGCGGGCCTCGGATCGGACGTGATGCGGGTCAACCCCGGTCTGCGGACGGTGACGTCGCCGTACGAGGACGGGGAGACGTTCGTGGCCATGCCCGCCCTGCGGCTGGACGCGGCGCTGGTGCACGTCAACCGGGCCGACCGGCTGGGCAACGGGCAGTACCTGGGGCCGGACCCGTACTTCGACGACCTGTTCTGCGAGGCGGCGGACGCGGCGTACGTCAGCTGCGAGCGCGTCGTCGACACGGCCGAGCTGACGAAGGAGGCGCCGCCGCAGTCGCTGCTGATCAAGCGGCACACGGTGACGGGGGTGGTGGAGGCTCCGAACGGGGCCCACTTCACGTCCTGCGCACCCGACTACGGCCGGGACGAGGCGTTCCAGAAGCGGTACGCGACGACGCCCTGGGCGCAGTTCGCCGCCCGCTACCTCGCCGGGGACGAACAGGCGTACCGGTCGGCGGTAGGGGAGGACTCGTGAGCGGGACCACGCGTGCCGAGTACTGCGTGATCGCCTGCGCCGAGGCCTGGCGGGGCGCGGGCGAGATCCTGGCGAGCCCCATGGGCGTGATCCCCTCGGCCGGCGCCCGGCTCGCCCGCCTCACCTTCTCGCCCGATCTCCTGCTGACCGACGGCGAGGCGCTGATCGTGCGTCCGGACGGGACGACGGAGGGCTGGCTGCCCTACCGGCAGCATCTGGAGCTGGTCACCGGCGGCCGGCGGCACGTGATGATGGGCGCGAGCCAGATCGACCGGTTCGGCAACCAGAACATCTCCTGCGTCGGCGACTGGGCGAAGCCGGTGCGGCAGCTCCTCGGGGTGCGCGGCGCACCGGTCAACACCCTCAACAATCCGACGAGTTACTGGATCCCGAGGCACTCCCGGCGGGTCTTCGTCGCGAAGGTCGACATGGTGTGCGGCGTCGGGTACGACCGTGCGGCCGGCGCCCGGTACCACCGCATCCCGCGGGTCGTCTCCGACCTCGGCGTCTTCGACTTCGCGACGCCCGACCGGTCGATGCGGCTGGCCTCGCTGCACCCCGGGGTGAGCGTCGAGGAGGTCCGGGAGGCGACGGCATTTGATCTGGCAGTCGCGGACGAGGTGCCGTACACCCGTGAGCCGACCGCGCTGGAGCTGCGGCTGATCCGTGAGGTGATCGATCCGGGCGACGCCCGCGCCCGGGAGGTGCCGGCCTGATGGAGACGGCGTTCACCCGGCTGGTCGGGGTCCGTCACCCGATCGTGCAGACCGGCATGGGATGGGTGGCCGGTCCTCGGCTGGTGTCGGCGACGGCGGAGGCGGGGGCGCTCGGCGTCCTGGCCTCGGCGACGATGACCCTCGACCAGCTGCGGTCGGCGGTGCGGGAGGTGAAGTCGCGCACGGACGCACCGTTCGGGGTCAACCTGCGGGCCGACGCGGCGGACGCCGGCGACCGGGTCCGGATCATCGTCGACGAGGGGGTGCGGGTCGCGTCGTTCGCGCTCGCCCCCTCCGCCGAGCTGATCGCCGGGCTCAAGGAGGCGGGGGTCGTCGTCATCCCGTCCATAGGGGCCCGCCGGCACGCCGAGAAGGTGGCGGCGTGGGGCGCGGACGCGGTGATCGTGCAGGGCGGTGAGGGCGGCGGCCACACCGGCGAGGTGGCGACGACGGTCCTGCTGCCGCAGGTGGTGGACGCGGTGGACGTCCCCGTCGTGGCGGCGGGCGGCTTCTTCGACGGGCGGGGCCTGGCGGCCGCGCTGGCGTACGGGGCGGCCGGCGTCGCGATGGGCACGCGGTTCCTGCTCACGTCGGACTCGCCGGTCCCGCAGGCGGTGAAGGCGCGGTATCTGGCGGCGACGGTACGGGACGTCACGGTCACCCGGGCGGTGGACGGCCTTCCGCACCGCATGCTGCGCACGCCGCTGGTGGACGGCCTGGAGGACGCGGGCCGGGGCAGGGCGCTGCTGCGCGCGGCGCGTCACGCGGCCGGCTTCCGCAGGCTGTCAGGTCTCACCTGGCGGCAGATGGTCCGCGACGGCCTGGCGATGCGGCACGGCAAGGACCTCGCCTGGAGTCAGGTGCTGCTGGCCGCGAACACGCCGATGCTGCTGAGGTCCGCGATGGTGGAGGGCCGTCCCGAGGCGGGTGTGATGGCCGCCGGGCAGGTCGCCGGGGTGATCGACGACCTGCCGTCGTGCGCGGAACTGGTGGAACGGATCATGAAGGAGGCGCAGGACGCGCTGACCGCCCTGGACCGGCTCGGAAGGACGTGAGGACCGGCGCCCCGGCCCGTCCCCCGCCCCCTGCACCGCCCGGAAACAGCAAGACCGCTCTCGGATCGCCCTGCCGCTCGCCCGGAACAGCCTCGTCGTTCGCCCGGAACAGCCCCGTCGCTCAGGTCGTCCGTGCGCTCAAGTCGTCCGTGCCGCCGGGAACCCGCGTTCCCCGTCAGAGCCGCTCGATGATCGTCACGTTGGCCTGGCCACCGCCTTCGCACATCGTCTGCAGTCCGAACCGGCCGCCGGTGCGCTCCAGTTCGTGCAGCAGCGTGGTCATCAGCTTCGCGCCGGTCGCGCCGAGCGGATGGCCGAGGGCGATCGCGCCGCCGTTGACGTTGACCTTCTCCGGGTCCGCGCCGGTCTCCTTCAGCCAGGCCAGGACGACGGGCGCGAACGCCTCGTTGATCTCGACGAGGTCGAGGTCGTCGATCGTGAGGCCGGTCTTCTTCAGGGCGTGCGCGGTGGCCGGGATCGGGGCCGTCAGCATGCGGATGGGGTCCTCGCCGCGCACCGAGAGATGGTGGACGCGGGCCCGCGGCCGCAGCCCGTGCTCGCGGACGGCGTCCTCGGAGGCCAGCAGCAGCGCGGCCGCGCCGTCGGAGACCTGCGAGGAGCAGGCGGCGGTGACGGTGCCGCCGTCGATGACGGGCTTCAGCGCCGCCATCTTCTCCAGGGAGGTGTCCCGGCGCGGCCCCTCGTCGGTCGTCACGCCCCGGTAGGCGACGGTCTCGCGCGTGAAGCGGCCCTCGTCGATCGCGCGTACCGCCCGGCGGTGCGAACGCAGGGCGAACTCCTCCTGGTCCTGCCGGCTGATGCCCCACTTGGCGGCGATCATCTCAGCGCCGGCGAACTGGTTGACGGGCCGGTCGCCGTACCGTGCCCGCCAGCCCTCGCTGCCGGCGAACGGGCCCTGGGTGAAGCCGAGCGGTTCGGCGGCCTGCCGGGTGGCGAAGGCGATCGGGATCTGCGACATGTTCTGCACACCGCCCGCGACGACCAGGTCCTGGGTGCCGGACAGCACTCCCTGGGCGGCGAAGTGCACGGCCTGCTGCGAGGAGCCGCACTGCCGGTCGACGGTCACGCCCGGCACCTCCTCGGGGAGCCCGGCGGCCAGCCAGCAGGTCCGCGCGATGTCCCCGGCCTGCGGTCCGACCGTGTCCAGACAACCGAAGACGACGTCCTCGACGGCCGCCGGGTCCACGCCCGAGCGGGCGACGAGCTCCTTCAGGACATGCGCGCCGAGATCCGCCGGGTGCACGCCGGACAGACCTCCCTTGCGCCGCCCGACGGGCGTACGGACCGCTTCGACGATGTAGGCCTCGGCCATGGCAACTCCCTCATGCAAAGGGGCACGTCAGTGGACTATTCACGGACGGCGATGCCGTCCAGCACCATCGACAGGTACTGGCGGGCGATCTCCTCCGGGCTGTGCTGCCCGCCGGGCCGGTACCAGGACGCGGCGACCCACACCGTGTCGCGGACGAACCGGTAGGTGAGACGGACGTCGAGATCGGCCCGGAAGACCCGGGCCGCGACTCCGCGTTCCAGCGTGGAGAGCCACGCCGTCTCGAACCTGCGCTGCGAGTCGGCGAGGAACGCGAACCGTTCCTGCGCCACGAGCTGCCTGCTCTCCTTCTGGTAGATCGCGACTGCGGCGCGATGCCGGTCGATCTCCCGGAACGACTCGGTGACCAGCGCCTCGAGGGTCTCGCGGGGGCCCAGCGGAGCGGCCAGGACGGAGTCGTAGCCGTCCCACAGCTCGTCGAGGAAGCTGCGCAGGATCTCCTCGAGCATCGACTCCTTGGAGTCGAAGTGGTAGTAGAGGCTGCCCGCGAGCATGCCCGCGTGGTCCGCGATCTTGCGCACGGTGGTGGCGTTGTAGCCCTGCTCGGCGAAGACCTCGGCGGCGGTCTCGAGGAGTTCGCGGCGACGGGCGGGCGCGGCGGTCACCTGGGGCTTCTTCTTCGCAGGGGGCGTATGAGGCTTCGTAGGAGGCACGCGTCCATTGTCGTCCTAGGGATGCTGGCCACTGACGGAGACCACTTCGCCGGTCATGTACGAGGAGTAGCCGGACGCCAGGAACACGATCACGTTGGCGACCTCCCAGGGCTCGGCGTACCGGCCGAAGGCCTCGCGTCCGGTGAGCTCCTCCAGCAGTTCGGCGGAGGTGACCTTCACCAGGTGCGGGTGCATGGCGAGGCTGGGTGAGACGGCGTTGACCCGTACGCCGTAGGCGGCGGCCTCGATCGCCGCGCAGCGGGTCAGCGCCATCACGCCCGCTTTCGCGGCGGCGTAGTGCGCCTGTCCGGCCTGGGCGCGCCAGCCGACGACGGAGGCGTTGTTGACGATGACGCCGCCGCCGGCGTCGCGCATCCGCCGCAGGGCGGCCCGGGTGCAGCGGAAGGTGCCGTTCAGTGTGACGTCGAGGACGCGTGTCCACTGTTCGTCCGTCATGTCCGCGAGGTGCGCGGTGCCGCCGAGACCGGCGTTGTTGACGACGACGTCCAGCCTGCCGTGGGCGGCGACGGCCGCGTCGAACAGGGCCCGCACCTGCTCCTCGTCGGTGACGTCGCAGGGCAGGGCCGCCACCGACGCCGGCCCGAACTCCTCGGCAAGCGCGCTCTCGTGGGCCTTGAGCCGCCGGGTGTGGGCGTCGCTGATCAGCACGCGCGCGCCTTCCTCCAGGAAGCGCCGTGCGACGGCTCCGCCGATGCCGGCCCCGGCTGCGGCCGTGACGACGGCGGTGCGCCCCCTGAGCAGCCCGTGGCCGGGCACGTATGCCGGACTCTCGACGCCTGTCATGGAGCCACGCTAACCTACCAAACACTTGTTAGGGAAGAACGGTCCCGCGAAAACACCCGTAGGAGAGCGCCCGTGGATCTCACGCACTCCCCCGCCGACGAGGCGTTCCGCGCCGAGGCCCGGGAATGGCTGCACGCGCATGTGCCGCCCGAGCCGCTGCCCTCGCTGGAGACCGCAGAGGGCTTCGCCGCGCACCGCGCGTGGGAGGCCCGCCTGGCCTCGGGCGGCTGGTCGACGGTGAACTGGCCGCGCCGGTACGGCGGACGGGAGTGCGGCCTCGTGCGCTGGCTGCTCTTCGAGGAGGAGTACTACGCGGCGGGCGCCCCGGGCCGGGTCGGCCAGAACGGCGTGAGCCTCCTCGCGCCGACCCTGTTCGAGCACGGCACCGAGGAACAGCGCGCGCGGGTGCTGCCCGCGATGGCGCGCGGCGAGACCGTCTGGGCGCAGGCCTGGTCGGAGCCGGAGGCCGGTTCGGACCTGGCTTCGCTGCGCGCCCGGGCGGTGCGGGTCCCGGGCGGCTGGCGGCTCAGCGGCCAGAAGACCTGGTCCTCGCGCGCGGCCTTCGCCGACCGCGCCTTCGGCCTGTTCCGCAGTGACCCCGGAGCCCCGAAACCCCATCAGGGCCTCACCTACGTCATGTTCGACCTGCGGGCGAAGGGCGTCACCGTCCGCCCGATCGGCCGTCTCGACGGGAAGCCGGCGTTCGCCGAGCTGTTCCTGGACGAGGTGTTCGTGGCGGACGAGGACGTGATCGGCGAGCCCGGCCAGGGCTGGCGGATCGCGATGGCGACGGCGGCCGACGAACGCGGGCTGACGCTGCGCTCCCCCGGCCGCTTCCTCGCCGCGGCCGAGCGGCTGCACGCGCTCTGGCGGGCCCAGGGCAGTCCGCGGAGCACGCGGGCACAGGTCGCCGACGCACTGATCGGCGCCCGTGCCTACCAGTTGGCGACCTTGGCGACCGCCTCCCGGTTCCTCGGCGGCGAGCGCGTCGGCGCCGAGGCGAGTCTGAACAAGGTCTTCTGGTCCGAGTACGACATCGCCCTGCACGAGACGGCGCTCGACCTCCTCGGCGAGGAGGGCGAGTTCGCCGACGAGGAGTGGTCGCAGCGGTATGTCTTCGCGCTCGCCGGGCCGATCTACGCGGGCACGAACGAGATCCAGCGCGACATCATCGCCGAGCATCTGCTCGGTCTGCCGAGGGGGCGCCGGTGACGGTCTCGCCGCGCACCCCCGCACCGGCGGCGCCCGAGCCCGCGCCGCGCTTCCTCCTCGACGCCGAGCAGCGGGCCTTCGCCGGGTCGCTGGGCGCGATGCTGGCCGCGGCCGGCACACCGGCCGTGATCCGTGACTGGAGCCGCGGCGAGCGGGCGGCCGGGCGGGCGCTGTGGTCGCGGGTCGCCGCGGCCGGCGTCTTCGCGCTGGCGGTCCCCGAGGCGTACGAAGGACTGGGGCCCCGGCCCGTCGAACTGGCCGTCGCTTTCGTGGAGTTGGGGCGACATGCGGTGCCCGGGCCGCTGGTGGAGACGGTGGCCGCGGCCGCGGCGCTCAGCGCGCCGGGCCCGGCCGGACGGTTCCTGCCGGGTCTGGCCTCGGGCGAGTCGATGACGACGCTGGCACGGGAGGGCGGGTACGCCCTGGACGGCGACGCGGCGACGGCACGGCTCGTCCTGGCCGCGGACGGGCTGCGGCTCGCCCCGGGACACGGCCCGGTCCGCGCGTCTTTGGACCCGGCCCGCCGGCTCACCCGGCTGCTGCCGGGCGGTGAACTCCTCGACCCGGACCCGCCCGCGGACCGAGCCCTGCTGTGGGCCCGTCTCGCCACCGCCGCGCAGGCGTTGGGCGTGGGTCTCGCCCTGCTGGACCGGACGGTGGGGTATGTGAGGCAGCGCGTCCAGTTCGGCGTGCCCATAGGGTCGTTCCAGGCGGTCAAGCACCGGCTGGCGGACGCGAAGATCGCGCTGGAGTTCGCCCGGCCCCTGGTGCTGGGCGCCGCCGTGACGATGGCCCCGGCGGACGTGGCCGCGGCGAAGGTGAGCGCCTGCGAGGCGGCGTACGCGACCGCGCGCACCGCGCTGCAGCTGCACGGCGCGATCGGCTACACCGCGGAGTACGACCTGTCGCTGTGGCTGACCAAGGCCCGCGCGCTGCGTACGGCGTGGGGCGATCCGGACGCCTGCCGCGCGGAGGTGCTGCGCGACCGCGCCTGAGCGGCCGCCGAGGCGTGGCGCGGGCCCCGGTCCGGCCCGCGACGCACGGGCGAGGGACCGCGAGCGGCGAACGGCGGAACACAGACG
Organism: Streptomyces sp. SAS_272; assembly: GCF_052543235.1. Taxonomy (NCBI): domain Bacteria; kingdom Bacillati; phylum Actinomycetota; class Actinomycetes; order Kitasatosporales; family Streptomycetaceae; genus Streptomyces; species Streptomyces sp. SAS_272. The sequence goes on from NZ_JBMNDR010000032.1 coordinate 21,299, forward strand.
GCGGACGGCAGAACGGAGACGGCGGACGGCGGACGGCGGACGGCGGACGGCGGACGGCGGACGGCGGACCGCGGAAGACGAACGGCAGCGGGCAGACGGCAGACGGCAGACGGCAGAGGGTCAGCCCGTCACCGTGGCGACGAAGGCGGCGAGGTGGGCGACCGTCCGCTCGATCCTCTCCTCCAGGGTGATCGTCTCGTGCAGTCGCGCCCCGATGCCGGCGTCCCGCTTGCCCCGCACGTACAGCGAGCAGGCGAGGTCGCTGCAGATGTAGGCGCCCACCGAGTTGCCCTGCTGGCCGGCCCGGCCCGCCTTCGGCGCGACCATCAGCGAGACGCCGCCGGAGTGGGTCGTCAGACACAGCCTGCACATGCTGCGCCGGGACTGCCCGGGGCCGGCGGCGGAGGTGCGCAGGGCGAGGGCCTTCAGCCTGCCGTCGAGTTCTACGGCGAGGTAGGCGCGGTCGGGGGCCTGGGGGTCGCGCCAGCCCAGATAGTCCAGGTCGTCCCAGGGGCGGTCGGCGAGGTCACGCGGCACGGACAGGCGTTTGGCCTCGCCCTTGGAACAGTTCACGAACGCGGCGCGGATCTCTGGTTCGCTCAGCGGCTTCATATACGCGAGGCTAAATTGCCTAAACCTTTTAGGCAAACGCATAATGGGTGAAGGCTGCGGTGAAGGCCAGGGCGACGGGAAGGACGGACATGGGGCGGGTCGGACTGACCACGGAACGCCTGGTGCGGGCGGGCGCGGAGCTGGCCGACGAGGCCGGTTTCGAGGAGGTGACCGTCTCGGCGCTGGCCCGACGGTTCGACGTCAGGGTCGCGAGTCTGTACTCGCACGTGAAGAACTCGCAGGACCTCAGGACCCGGATCGCGCTGCTCGCCCTCGAGGAGCTGGCCGACCGGGCCGCCGACGCGCTGGCGGGCCGGGCCGGCAAGGACGCGCTGACCGCGCTGGCCGACGTCTACCGCGACTACGCGCACGAGCACCCCGGCCGCTACGCCGCCGCCCAGCTGCGACTCGACCCCGAGACGGCGGCCGCGAGCGCCGGCGTCCGGCACGCGCAGATGACCCGGGCGCTGCTGCGCGGCTACGACCTCGCGGAGCCTGACCGTACGCACGCGGTCCGGCTCCTCGGCAGCGTCTTCCACGGTTATGTCGCCCTCGAGCTGGGCGGGAGCTTCAGCCACAGCGCGCCGGACACGGACGAGACCTGGGTCCGCGTCCTGGACGCCCTCGACGCCCTGCTGCGCAACTGGCCCGCCGCATGAGCCGCGCGCCGGGCCCGGGGTGGGTCACGACGCCGGTCACGGCCGATCTGCTGCGCGGAGCCCTCGACCTGGAGCGCACCGAGCACGGCGTGCTGCCGCACCGGCTGCCCGCACGCGCGCGTGCCCAGTGCGCCGACCCGCAGCTCGCCATGGCCGAGTCCCAGCCGTCGGGTGTGCGGCTCGCGTTCCGCAGCGAGGCCACCGCCGTCGAGCTGGACGTCCTGCCCACGAAGCGGGTCTACGTCGGCGGCCCGCCCCTCCCGGACGGCGTGTACGAGCTGCTCGTCGACGGCCGTCCGGTACGGGCCGCCAGCGCGACGGAGGGCGGCCGCGTCCTGACCGTCGACCTGGCGGCGGAGACCAGTGACACACGGTGCGGCCCGGTCGCCACCCTGCGGTTCACGGACCTGCCGGCCGGGGTCAAGGACCTGGAGATCTGGCTCCCGCCCAACGAGACCACCGAACTGGTAGCCCTGCGCACCGACGCCCCGCTGACCGCCGCCCCCGCGCACGGCCGTCCGGTCTGGCTGCACCACGGCAGTTCGATCAGCCACGGCTCGGACGCCGTGCGCCCCACCGCGATCTGGCCCGCCCTCGCCGCCTCGCTGGCCGGGGTGGAGCTGATCAACCTGGGCCTGGGCGGCAGCGCCCTGCTGGACCCGTTCACCGCCCGCGCGCTGCGGGACACCCCGGCCGACCTGATCAGCGTCAAGATCGGCATCAACGTGGTGAACCTGGATCTGATGCGGCTGCGCGCCTTCACCCCGGCCGTGCACGGCTTCCTCGACACGATCCGCGAGGGCCGTCCGGACACGCCCCTGGTGGTCGTCTCACCGATCCTGTGCCCGATGCACGAGGACACGCCGGGCCCCACCTCGCTCGACTTCGCCTCTGCCGCCGCGGGCAGGGCGCTGTTCCAGCCGATGGGCGATCCGGCCGAGGTGGCGTACGGAAAGCTGACCCTGCGGGTGATCCGCGCCGAACTGGCCCGGACCGTGGCCGAGCGCGCCGCCGACGACCCGCACCTGTACCACGTCGACGGCCTCGACCTCTACGGCGAGGCCGACGCCGTCGGGACGCCGCTGCCCGACGGCCTCCACCCGGACTCGGCCGGTCACCGTCTGATCGGCGAACGCTTCGCGCGGGTTCTCAGCGCCCGTCTCCCCCATGTCCCGCGTGCTCTCCACGGCCCCCATGACCCCCATGCCCCCCATGACCCCCGTGGCCCCCGTGGCCCCCGTGGCCCCCGGTGAGTTCGCGATACTCCTCGGGCGTCGGCTTGGGGATGTGGCTGTCCGCGCCGAACATCGCCCGGGCCAGCCGCGCCCGCACCCGCTGGGAGACGGTGACCGGCCGCCGCACCCCGTTGTGGTCGACGAGCGGCCCGATCTCGTACGGCGGGTGCTGCTCGTGCTGGGTGAGGGTGAACAGCCGGTCCCGGCCGAGGGGTTCGTGCACCTCGACGTACTCGCCGTGCGGCAGCCGTCTGATGGCGCCCGTCTCCCGGCCGTGCAGCACCATGTCGCGGTCGCGGCGCTGCAGTCCGAGACAGATCCGTTTGGTGACCGTGAAGGCGACGACGGGGGCGACGAACACGGAGATCCGCACGAACCAGGTGATCGCGTTGATGGACAGATGCAGATGGGTGGCGACGATGTCGTTGCCGCCGCCGAGCAGCAGCACCGCGTACAGGGTCAGCCAGGCGACGCCGAGGCCGGTGCGCACGGGGGCGTTGCGCGGCCGGTCGAGGATGTGGTGCTCGCGCGTGTCGCCGGTGATCCACGCCTCGACGAAGGGGTAGACCCCGAGGGCGAGCAGGATCAGCGGGAAGAGCGAGAACGGGATGAGGACGCCCAGTTCCAGGGTGTGGCCCCAGGCGTTGATCTCCCATCCGGGCATCACCCGGATCAGCCCCTCGGAGAAGCCGAGGTACCAGTCCGGCTGGGCGCCCGTCGTCACCAGGTCCGGCCGGTACGGTCCGAACGCCCACACCGGGTTGACGCTCGCGATCCCGCCCATCACCGCCAGCACGCCGAAGACCAGGAAGAAGAACCCGCCGGCCTTCGCCATGTAGACCGGCATGAACGGCATGCCGACGACGCTCTTCCCGTCGCGCCCGGGTCCCGGATACTGCGTGTGCTTGTGGAAGAACACCAGGACGAGGTGGGCGACGACCAGCCCCAGCATGATGCCGGGCAGCAGCAGGACGTGGATCGGGTAGAACCGGGAGATGATGTCGTGCCCCGGGAACTCGCCCCCGAAGAGGAAGAACGACAGGTACGTCCCGACGATCGGGACGGACAGGATCGCGCCGTCGGCGAACCGCACTCCGGTGCCGGAGAGCAGGTCGTCGGGGAGCGAGTAGCCGGTCAGACCGGTGAGGATGCCGAGGAACAGCAGCAGCCAGCCGAACACCCAGTTGACCTCGCGCGGCTTGCGGAACGCGCCGGTGAAGAACACCCGCATCATGTGCACGAGCATGCCCGTGACGAAGACCAGCGCCGACCAGTGGTGGATCTGCCGGATCAGCAGGCCGCCGCGCACATCGAAGCTGATGTCGAGCGTCGACTCGTACGCCCGGGTCATCGTGATGCCGTTGAGGGGCGCGTAGGAGCCGTGGTAGACGACCTCGGCGCTGCTCGGCTCGAAGAACAGGGTGAGATAGACGCCGGTGAGGATGAGGATCAGGAAGCTGTAGAGGCAGATCTCGCCCAGCATGAAGGACCAGTGGTCCGGGAACACCTTGCGCAGGTTGGCCTTCGCCAGCGTGTACAGCCCGAGCCGTCCGTCCGCCCAGTCCGCGACCCGCTCGCCCTTGCCCGGCTCGCCCCTCGGCCGTGAACTCCCTTCCTGCGTCGCACCGTTCACCGATCCCGCGTACTCGCCCATACGTCGCCGCCTCCCCGTCGGATCTTTCTCAGGGTGGCACGGACGACCCGCTGAGCCAACGGTGCGGACGGTTGCGGACGGCCGCCGCCCCCGCCGCTACGGCCGGACGATCCCGTGCGCCCGGGCGGCCGTCAGCCACTGCGGGAACTCGCTCAGGAGCCGGTCGTAGAGATCCGCGTCCGACACCTTCCGGGGATCCGGACCGGCATGGAAGAAGCCGGCGTTGTCGACCGCCCGCTTCGAAGGGACGGGCAGTTCGTCGAGCCTGCGCAGGAAGTCGAACTGTCTGCTGCCGCGGTCGCCGAAGCCGATGAACTGCCAGAACAGGGGCAGCTTGGAGGCCTTGCACAGGTAGCGCTCGGCGGCGAGCTTGTTGATGGGGCCGCCGTCGGTCTGGAAGACGACGAGCGCGGGTTCGCGCGCCCCGCCCTCGAGGTAGTGGTCGATGACGGCGTCCATGGCGAGGTGGTAGCTGGTCCTGCCCATGTGTCCGAGCCCGGCCACGATGCGGTCCACCCGTCCGCGGTGGTCGGCGAGGGCGATGTCGGTGACGGCGTCGACGTCGGTGGAGAAGAAGACGACCGGCACCCGGCCGTCGTCGTCGAGATGGGCGGAGAGTCCCAGCACCCGGTCGGCGAGCGCCTGCACGCTGCCGTCCTGGTAGTACGGCTTCATCGAGCCCGAGTAGTCGACGACGAGGTAGACGGCGGCCCGCTGCCCGTCAAGGCCGTGCCTGGCGAGGGACGCCCCGGCGCTCTTGTAGAGGCTGACCAGCGCGGGTGCGGTCTCCTGGACCTTGGTGAGACTGATCGCGACCATGGCGCACAGCCTCCCACACCCACCGCCCTCACCTCGGGAACAGGTGTACGAAATGGCGACGGCGCCTGCCCAGTCGTCCGGTCGGGGACTGTGGGCAGGCGCCGTCAATGTTCCGCACGCCTTTGTGCGGGACGTCCGGGTGCCTTTCGGCGGGGCCGTCAGACCATCAGCGAGCGGTCCGTCGGGCGGATCGGGGCGGGCAGCTCGCTCGCGCCGGTCAGGAACCGGTCGACGCCGCGGGCGGCCGAGCGGCCCTCCGCGATCGCCCACACGATGAGCGACTGGCCGCGGCCGGCGTCTCCGGCGACGTACACGCCGGGCACGTTGGTCGCGAAGTCGGCGTCGCGCGCGACGTTGCCGCGCTCGTCGAGCTCCAGGCCGAACTGCTCCACCAGGCCGTTCTCCCGGTCGGTGCCGGTGAAGCCCATGGCGAGGGTGACCAGCTGGGCGGGGATCTTGCGCTCCGTGCCCGGCTTGGGCGTCAGCCTGCCCTCGACGAACTCGACCTCGGTGAGGTGCAGCCACTGGACGTTGCCGTCCTCGTCGCCCTCGAAGTGGGTGGTGGAGACGGAGTAGACCCGCTCGCCGCCCTCCTCGTGCGCGGAGGTGACCTTGTAGAGCATCGGGAACGTCGGCCACGGCTGGCCCGGGTTCCGCTCCTCGCCCGGCCGGGGCATGATCTCCAGCTGGGTGACGGAGGCCGCGCCCTGGCGGTGGGCGGTGCCCACGCAGTCGGCGCCGGTGTCGCCGCCGCCGATGACCACGACGTGCTTGCCCTCGGCCGTGATCGGGGGCGCCACGAAGTCGCCCTCCTGGACCTTGTTGGCCAGCGGCAGGTACTCCATCGCCTGGTGGACGCCCTTGAGCTCACGTCCGGGGACCGGCAGGTCACGGGCGGTCGTGGCGCCGGCGGCGATCACGACGGCGTCGTAGCGCTTCTTCAGGTCGGTGGCCTTGAGGTCGCGGCCGATCTCGATGCCGGTGCGGAAGCGGGTGCCCTCCGCGCGCATCTGCTCGATGCGGCGGTTGATGTGCCGCTTCTCCATCTTGAACTCGGGGATGCCGTACCGGAGAAGGCCGCCGATGCGGTCCGCGCGCTCGTAGACGGCGACGGTGTGGCCGGCCCGGGTGAGCTGCTGGGCGGCGGCCAGGCCCGCCGGGCCCGAACCGATGACCGCGACCGTCTTGCCGGACAGGCGCTCGGGCGCCTGCGGGGCGACGTCACCGGTCTCCCACGCCTTGTCGATGATCGAGACCTCGACGTTCTTGATGGTCACGGCCGGCTGGTTGATGCCGAGCACGCACGCCGACTCGCAGGGAGCCGGGCACAGCCGCCCGGTGAACTCCGGGAAGTTGTTCGTCGCGTGCAGCCGCTCCTGCGCGGCCGACCAGTCCTCGCGGTAGGCGAAGTCGTTCCACTCGGGGATCAGGTTCCCCAGCGGACAGCCGTTGTGACAGAACGGGATGCCGCAGTCCATGCACCGGCTGGCCTGCTTGCCGATGATCGGCAGCAGCGAACCGGGGACGTAGACCTCGTTCCAGTCCTTCAGCCGCACGTCGACAGGGCGGGACTTGGCGACCTCACGGCCGTGGTTCAGGAAGCCCTTCGGGTCAGCCATGGGTCGCCGCCTCCATCATCTTCTCGGTGATCTCGGACTCGGAGAGTCCCGCTCGCTCGGCGGCGTCCTTGGCGGCGAGCACTGCCTTGTACGTGCTGGGGATGATCTTGCTGAAGCGCTCCACGGCCGCGTCCCAGTCCGCGATCAGCCTCTCGGCGACCGTCGAGCCGGTCTCCTCGGCGTGGCGGCGCACCACGTCGTGCAGCCACTGCTTGTCGGTGTCGTCGAGCGCCTCGACGGCGTCGAGGTTGCCGGCGTTGACGTGGTCGCGGTTCAGGTCGATCACATAGGCGATGCCGCCGGACATGCCGGCCGCGAAGTTGCGGCCCGTCTCGCCGAGGACCACCGCGTGACCGCCGGTCATGTACTCGCAGCCGTGGTCGCCCACGCCCTCGGAGACGACCGTCGCGCCGGAGTTGCGGACGCAGAACCGCTCGCCGGTGCGGCCGCGCAGGAACAGCTCGCCGCCGGTCGCGCCGTAGGCGATGGTGTTGCCCGCGATGGTCGAGTACTCGGCGAGGTGGTCGGCGCCCCGGTCCGGGCGGACGATGACGCGGCCGCCGGAGAGGCCCTTGCCGACATAGTCGTTGGCGTCGCCCTCCAGGCGCAGCGTGACACCGCGCGGGAGGAAGGCGCCGAAGGACTGGCCCGCGGAGCCGGTGAAGGTGATGTCGACGGTGTCGTCGGGCAGGCCCGCGCCGCCGAACCTCTTCGTCACCTCGTGGCCGAGCATGGTGCCGACCGTGCGGTTGATGTTGCGGATGGAGACCTGGGCGCGCACCGGCTGGGCGTCGGTCGCGGAGTCCGCGGCGAGGGCGTCGGCGGCGAGCTTGATGAGCTCGTTGTCGAGCGCCTTCTCCAGGCCGTGGTCCTGCGAGATGACCTGGTGCAGGGCCGCGCCCTCGGGCAGGGCGGGCACGTGGAAGAGCGGGGCCAGGTTGAGGCCCTGCGCCTTCCAGTGGTCGACGGCGCGCTCGACGTCGAGGACCTCGGCGTGGCCGACGGCCTCCTCGATCGAGCGGAAGCCCAGCTCGGCCAGCAGTTCGCGGACCTCTTCGGCGATGAACTTGAAGAAGTTCACGACGTACTCGGCCTGGCCGGCGAAGCGGTCGCGCAGCACCGGGTTCTGGGTGGCGATGCCGACCGGGCAGGTGTCCAGGTGGCAGACGCGCATCATGACGCAGCCGGAGACGACGAGCGGCGCGGTCGCGAAACCGAACTCCTCGGCGCCGAGCAGCGCGGCGATGATCACGTCGCGGCCGGTCTTGAGCTGGCCGTCCGTCTGGACCACGATCCGGTCGCGCAGGCCGTTGAGCAGCAGGGTCTGCTGGGTCTCGGCGAGACCCAGCTCCCAGGGGCCGCCCGCGTGCTTGAGCGAGGTCAGCGGGGAGGCGCCGGTGCCGCCGTCGTGGCCGGAGATGAGCACGACGTCCGCGTGCGCCTTGGACACACCGGCCGCGACCGTGCCGACGCCGACCTCGGAGACCAGCTTCACGTGGATCCGCGCCTGCGGGTTCGCGTTCTTCAGGTCGTGGATCAGCTGGGCCAGGTCTTCGATGGAGTAGATGTCGTGGTGCGGGGGCGGAGAGATCAGGCCGACGCCCGGGGTGGAGTGCCGGGTCTTGGCGACCCACGGGTAGACCTTGTGGCCGGGCAGCTGGCCGCCCTCGCCGGGCTTGGCGCCCTGGGCCATCTTGATCTGGATGTCGTCCGCGTTGACCAGGTACTCGGAGGTGACGCCGAAGCGGCCGGAGGCGACCTGCTTGATGCTGGAGCGGCGCGCCGGGTCGTACAGGCGCTCCGGGTCCTCGCCGCCCTCACCGGTGTTGGACTTGCCGCCCAGTTGGTTCATGGCGATGGCGAGGGTCTCGTGCGCCTCCTGGGAGATGGAGCCGTACGACATGGCGCCGGTGGAGAAGCGCTTGACGATCTCGGAGACGGGCTCGACCTCGTCGACGGAGATCGAGGGGCGGTCCGACTTGAGGCCGAAGAGCCCGCGCAGGGTCATCAGCCGCTCGGACTGCTCGTTCACCCGGCCCGTGTACTGCTTGAAGATGTCGTAGCGGGCCGTGCGCGTGGAGTGCTGGAGGCGGAAGACCGTCTCCGGGTCGAACAGGTGCGGCTCGCCCTCGCGGCGCCACTGGTACTCGCCGCCTATCTCCAGGGCGCGGTGCGCGGGCGCGATGCCGGAGGCGGGGTAGGCCTTGGCGTGGCGGGCGGCGACCTCCTTGGCGACGACGTCGATGCCGATGCCGCCGATCTTGGTGGCGGTGCCGCTGAAGTACTTCTCGACGAACGCGTCGTCGAGGCCGACCGCTTCGAAGACCTGCGCGCCGCGGTAGGAGGCGACGGTCGAGATGCCCATCTTGGACATGACCTTCAGGACGCCCTTGCCGAGCGCGTAGATCAGGTTGCGGATCGCCTGCTCGGGCTCCATGCCGCCGAGGAAGGTGCCCGCGCGCAGCAGGTCCTCGACGGACTCCATCGCCAGGTACGGGTTGACGGCGGCGGCGCCGAAGCCGATCAGCAGGGCGACGTGGTGGACCTCGCGGACGTCTCCGGCCTCGACCAGCAGGCCCACCTGGGTGCGCTGCTTGGTGCGGATGAGGTGGTGGTGGACGGCCGCGGTGAGCAGCAGCGACGGGATCGGCGCGTGCTCGGCGTCGGAGTGGCGGTCCGACAGGACGATGAGCCGGGCGCCGTTGTCGATGGCGGCGTCGGCCTCGGCGCAGATCTCGTCGATGCGGGCGGCGAGCGCGTCACCGCCGCCGTGCACGCGGTACAGGCCGGAGAGGGTCGCGGCCTTGAAGCCGGGCATGTCGCCGTCGGCGTTGATGTGGATGAGCTTGGCCAGCTCGTCGTTGTCGATGACGGGGAACGGCAGGGTGACGGTGCGACAGGACGCGGCGCTCGGCTCGAGCAGGTTGCCCTGGGGGCCGAGGGAGGAGCGCAGCGAGGTGACGAGCTCCTCGCGGATGGCGTCCAGCGGCGGGTTGGTGACCTGCGCGAACAGCTGGGTGAAGTAGTCGAAGAGCAGTCGCGGCCGGGCGGAGAGCGCGGCGATCGGCGAGTCGGTGCCCATGGAGCCGAGCGGTTCGCCGCCGGTCTTGGCCATCGGCGCGAGGATGACGCGCAGCTCCTCCTCGGTGTAGCCGAAGGTCTGCTGGCGGCGGGTGACCGAGGCGTGCGTGTGCACGATGTGCTCACGCTCGGGCAGGTCGCCGAGTTCGATCTCGCCGGCCTCGAGCCACTCGGCGTACGGGTTCTCGGCGGCGAGCTGCGCCTTGATCTCGTCGTCCTCGATGATGCGGTGCTCGGCGGTGTCGACGAGGAACATCCGGCCGGGCTGCAGGCGGCCCTTGCGGACGACCTTGGCGGGGTCGATGTCGAGGACGCCGACCTCGGAGCCGAGGACGACGAGGCCGTCGTCGGTGACCCAGTAGCGGCCGGGGCGCAGACCGTTGCGGTCGAGGACCGCGCCGACCTGGGTGCCGTCGGTGAAGGTGACGCAGGCCGGGCCGTCCCAGGGCTCCATCATCGTGGAGTGGAACTCGTAGAAGGCGCGCCGGGCCGGATCCATGGTGTCGTGGTTCTCCCACGCCTCCGGGATCATCATCAGCACGGAGTGCGGCAGCGAGCGGCCGCCGAGGTGGAGCAGTTCGAGCACCTCGTCGAAGGACGCCGAGTCGGAGGCGTCCGGCGTGCACACGGGGAAGATCCGCTCGATGGCCTTCTCGTCGGATCCGCTGTGCCCATGGTCGGCAGAGCCGAACAAGTCGGAGACGAGCTGCGACTCGCGAGCGCGCATCCAGTTGCGGTTGCCCTTGACGGTGTTGATCTCACCGTTGTGCGCGACGAAGCGGTAGGGGTGCGCGAGCGGCCACGACGGGAAGGTGTTCGTGGAGAAACGCGAGTGGACGAGCGACACGGCCGAGGCGAATCGGCGGTCGGACAGGTCCGGGAAGAAGGGCTCGAGCTGGCCGGTGGTCAGCATGCCCTTGTAGACGATCGTGCGCGCGGAGAGCGACGGGAAGTACACGCCGGCCTCGCGCTCGGCGCGCTTGCGCAGCACGAACGCCTTGCGGTCGAGGTCGATGCCCTGGCTCGTGCCGTCGCTCACGAAGACCTGGTGGAAGGCCGGCATCGTGGAGCGGGCGGTCGCGCCGAGGAGTTCGGGGGCGACCGGGACCTCGCGCCAGCCGAGGACGGTGAGGCCCTCCGCGGCGGCGATCGTCTCGATCTGTGAGACGGCGGCCCCGGCGCCGTCCTCGGGGAGGAAGGCGATGCCGACGGCGTAGTGGCCGGCCTCGGGGAGCTCGAATCCGGCGACCTCGCGGAGGAAGGCGTCCGGGACCTGGGTCAGGATGCCCGCGCCGTCGCCGGAGTCCGGCTCGGAGCCGGTGGCGCCGCGGTGCTCGAGGTTGCGCAGAACGGTCAGCGCCTGCTCGACCAGCGCATGGCTCGCCTCGCCGGTGAGGGTGGCCACGAAGCCGACGCCACAGGCGTCGTGCTCGTTGCGGGGGTCGTACATACCCTGCGCAGCAGGGCGAGCATCCATGAAAGACCAGTTCTGGCCATTCGCGGAATGCTGGGACGGCTGGCGCGGCGTACGCATCGGCTCTCCCGTCGTCGTCTCAGGTGGCATATCTGCTGGCGAAGGGACGACGTTGGCCCTCTGCGGAACGCAAAATTTCGTGCAGGTTACATGATGGAGCGGTTCTCGGGAACCGGATACTCCGTTCCAGCATGCGGACGCCACGGACGCGCGGCGGGGGTTCCTCGCACGTGGCTGAAAGGTATGGGGGCCGGACGGGACGAGATCGGTCGGATCGTTGCCCGGCGGACCGGAAGGGCGGGGGGAGCGGCGTCACCCACCCCGCGAGTGCGCCGCAGGCGTCATTGCCCACAGCGCTTACGGCTCATGCCCGCTGGTTAAGCACTCGAAACCAGTCGGTAACGGCTACTTATGCGGCCCATCGCATAGGTAGCAGCCGATCTATCCTACGGCCGTTCCGAAGAAGCTGCCCAGGGCGTACGTCACACCGGCCGCCGCACCGCCGAGGGCCAGCTGCCGCAGCCCGCTGAACCACCAGGTCCGCGCCGTCACCCGGGCCACCACCGCGCCGCAGCCGAACAGGCCGAGCAGGGCCAGCAGCACGGCCGGCCACAGCGAGGAGGCGCCGAGCAGGTACGGCAGGACGGGCAGCAGCGCGCCCAGCGCGAACGATGCGAAGCTGGAGACCGCGGCGACCAGCGGCGAGGGCAGATCGGACGGGTCGATGCCCAGCTCCTCGCGGGCGTGTATCTCCAGGGCCTGCTCGGGGTCGCGCGACAGCTGCTGGGCGACCTGCCGGGCGAGCGCGGGTTCGACGCCCCGGGACTCGTACAGCGCGGCGAGCTCGGCCTCCTCGTCCTGGGGGTGCTTGCGCAGCTCCCGCCGCTCGACGGCCAGTTCGGCCTCGACGAGTTCACGCTGCGAGGCGACGGAGGTGTACTCGCCGGCGGCCATGGAGAAGGCGCCGGCGGCCAGCCCCGCGAGGCCGGTGACGACGAGGGTCTGCTGTCCCACGGATCCGCCGGCGACGCCGGTCATCAGGGCGAGGTTGGAGACCAGGCCGTCCATCGCGCCGAAGACGGCGGGGCGCAGCCAGCCGCCGGTGACGTCTCGGTGGGTGTGGTTGTCGCGGTGCGCCTCGTGCAGCGACGCCTCGGTCTCGATGATGGCCACGGAGATCCCCCAGTAAGCTGAGCCAAAGCTAAGTTTAGACTGATTCTAAGTTCTTACAACGCGAAGATACGCCTCTCCATTCCGCTCCGCCAGCAAGGAAAGGCTCGGCTAACCTGCGCTTTTACCTTCGAGCGCTCATTCGATCGGCTATGCGCACAGATGTCGACCGGGTGACATGAAGGGCGTCGAGGCTCGGGTCAACCGCCGATGGTGGGACACATCCGCAGACGGTTCCGCGCCCGAGCGGAGCCACGGTGGAGAGGCCGCCTATGGCAACGATCCGTGAAAGAGCCCGAGGCGCCCTGCTCGGCCTCGCCGTCGGAGACGCCCTGGGCGCCCCCGCCGAGAACATGAAGCCCTCGCAGATCCGCGCCCGCTGGGGCCGCATCACCGGCTACGTCGCCGACCGGCCGGCCGGCACGGACGACACCGAGTACGCGATCTTCTCCGGCCTGCTGCTCGCCCGGCACGGCTCCGCGCTCACCCCGGCCCACGTCGAGTCGGCCTGGCACCAGTGGATCGCCGACCGGGACGAAGGCCCCTTCCGCGGCGCGGGATTCAGTGAGCGCGGCACCCTGGAGAACCTCCGCCGCGGTCTCGCGGCGCCCATCTCGGCGCAGCACCGGCACGCCTGGAGCGACGGCCTGGCAATGCGCGCGGCCCCCTTCGGCGTCTTCGCCGCGGGCCGCCCGGCGGAGGCCGCCCGGCTGGTCGCGATCGACGGCGCGGTGAGCCACGACGGCGAGGGCATCTACGGCGGGCAGGCGGTCGCGGCGGGAGTGGCCGCGGCGATGGCCGGGGCGCCGCCGACCGCGGTGGTCGCCTCGGCTCTCGCGGTGGTCCCCGAGGACTCCTGGACGGCTCGTTCCCTGCGCCGCGCGGCAGCGGTGGCCCACCGGGGCGAACGGGCCGTGCGCTCGGCCGTCGTCGTCGGCGGCTACCCGTGGACCGATCTGGCGCCGGAGGCCGTCGCCCTCGCGTTCGGCGCCTACGCGGCAGCCGACGGCGACTTTCGCGAGGCGGTCCTCACGGCGGTGAACATGGGCCGCGACGCGGACACCACGGCGGCGGTGGCGGGCGCCCTGGCCGGCGCCACCCGGGGGATCTCGGCGATCCCGCCGGACTGGGCGGCGGCCATCGGCCCGGCCCGGGGCACCTGCCTGCCCTCGATGGCGGGCCATCACGTGCTGGACGTGGCCGAGCTGCTGGTGCCGGGCGAGGGCGGCAAGTGGGGCGAGGGCGTGGTCGTGGCGGACGTCGTGCCGATCCTGATGAGCCCGGGACGGCTCTCCCACCCCGACCCGACGGCCTTCGCCCTGACAGCCGCGACCACCACGGCGCCCGCGGCGACGGCGACGGCGACGGCAACGGCAACGGCGAACGACGGCGCGGAGGCGTGCCCATGACACCGCCCGCACCCTGGGACGACGAGACGATGACGGCCGCAGCGGCCACGGAGACCGCGGCGGGCATGGCGGTCACGGCGGCGCCCGGCGCGCCCGCGGCCCCCGACGGCCGGGCCGAGGACCCCCCGCGGGGCCCGTCCGCACCCGCCCGCGAGAGCCGCAGCGGAGCGGCAGGACGTCACCGCACCGGATCGCCGGGCCGGACCGACAGGCCCGCGCGCGACGCCGAACCCGGGGGGCTCGCCCGCCCGCGGCACGCGCGGCGTATCGAGGGCCTGCTGCTGGGCCTGGCCGCGGGCGACGCCGCCGGGTGGCCCGCCGCCCGCCATCGCGCCGCCCGGATGCCGGACTGGACCCGCCGTCTGACCCGGGAGCTCGACACCTTCGCCGAACACAACGCGACGACCACCCTGCCCGTCCCCATCGCCCTGAACCAGCCCCCCGAACCCCTCCGGCTCGGTCCCTCCGACGACGCCGAGTGGGCGGCGTTCGCCGCCGAGGCGGTGCTGCGGGCCGGCGACGACACCGTCCTCGGCGACCTCGGCCGGGATCGCCGGATGCGCGCCGCCATCGATCTCGCCTGGAACGCGATCGCCAGTGAGGTGGCGGCGGCGGCCGACCGCGCGCCGGAGGTCGAGTCCGCCGTCCTGCCCCTGCGCGCCCGCATCTCCGTCCGCGCCGGACTGGGCAATCTCGTCGCCGGACTGCGGCCCCCCGCCACCGGCCACGACAACCCGCACTACTTCGACGACGCGGCCTGCGTACGCGCCTGCGTCCTCGCCGTGGCGCACGCCGGCGATCCCGGGGCCGCCGCCGGGCTCGCCGAGTTCGACGCCCGCTACACCCAGGACGGCGACGGCGTGCACGGCGCCCGGGCGATGGCCGCGGCGCTGGCGCTGGCCCTGGCCGGAGCGGACGTCGAGGCCTGTGCGACGGCGGCGCTCGGCGAACTCCCCGCACACACGGAGATCGGCCGCAACGCCCGGCACGCGCTGGACCTGGCCCGCGGCGCACCGAGCGCGTTCGCGCTCATCCCGCTGCTGGAACACCAGATCGTCGACCACGTCTACAGCTACGGCATCGCCGCGGCGGAGACCGTGCCGGTGGCGCTGGCGCTCGCGACGGCGTCCGGCGGCCGCATCGGCGAGGCGGTGCCGGCCGCGGCCTGCCTCTCCCGGGTCGCGGACTCGGCCCCCGCCCTGGCGGGCGCGCTCACCGGGGCGCTCGGCGGCGCCGCCGCGATCCCCGAGGCGTGGCGCGACAGCTGCCGTGTCCTCTCCGGCTGCGCACTCCCCCGGCTCACCGGCACCGATCTGGTGGAACTCGCCGGACTCCTGGAAACCGCACAACCGGCCCCACCAGGAGGATGATTCGGGGCATGACGCCCAAAGCAGAAGAAAGCAACGGGGCAACCCTGGAGGAGCGCATCACCGGCGCCCTGGTCGGCGCGGCCGTGGGCGACGCCCTCGGCGGCCCCGTCGAGGGCTACACCCCGGAACAGATCCTCGAGCGCCACGGCGGCCGCGTGCACGGCGTCGTCGGACCCTGGCACGGCGACGACTGGCGCACCGCCCGCCCGATCGCCCCGTACCACAAGGGCGACGGCCACGTCACCGACGACACCCTGATGACCCATGCGCTGATCAGGGTGTACGCCACGGTCCGCGACCACCTGGACGCCTACGCGGTCGCGAGCCACCTCGTCCCGGACCTGATGACGACGCCCCGCTGGATCCCGGAACTGGAGGCCGAGGCGCTCCCCCTGCACCGGATCTTCCTGGCGGAGAAGTGGCTGGTCACCCGGCTTCACTACGGCCACGTCGACCCGCGGGAAGCCGGGGTCGGCAACATCGTCAACTGCGGCGCGGCGATGTACATGGCCCCGGTGGGTCTGGTCAACGCGGCCGACCCGGCGGGAGCGTACGCCGAGGCGCTGGACGTCGCGGGCGCCCACCAGTCGTCCTACGGCCGGGAGGCGGCGGGCGTCTTCGCCGCGGCGGTGGCGGCCGCGTGCACGCCGGGCGCGACCGCGGAGTCGGTCGTGACGGCCTGTCTGGCGCTGGCGAAGGACGGCACGCGCACGGCGATCGAGAAGGTCTGCGAGGAGGCGGCCCGGCACGGCGACGTCGAGTCCGCGCTCGTCCCGCTCAGGAACGCGGTGGCGCCCTACGACACGGTGGGACCCGACTACCGGCGGCCCTCGCTCGGCGCGCGCCGCCCCTCCCGGCTGCACGCGATCGAGGAACTCCCGGTCGCCCTGGGCATGGTGCTGGCGGCGGGCGGCGACTACCGCCGGGCGGTCCTCGGCTCCGTGAACTACGGCCGCGACTGCGACTCGATCGCCACGATGGCGGGCGCGGTGGCCGGCGCCCTGGGCTCACCCGTCCCCGAGGACTGGTCGAAGCAGGTCGCCGAGGCCAGCCGCCTCGACCTGCGGCAGCCGGCGGCGACGCTCACCGAGGTCGCCCGCGAGGTCTTCCACCGCGACGTCGAGCGCCGCCGTGACCACGAGCGGGCGTTCTGCGCCCTCGCAGGCGCCCTCGGAGGCTCCGGATGCTCCGACTGACCTGGGTCCAGCCGGAGGACCTGCTCGGCCACGAACTGCGCCAGGCGGCCGAGGACGGCCGGGAGCCGTGGGCGGTCGCCGCCCGCTGGCGCGCGGCCGGCGGCCACGACGCGCCGCCCCGCGCCGGCGCGTCCGGGCAACGGGCCTCCGGCTACCTCCGGCTCCTCGCCGACGACCTGCTCGACGAACTGGCGGACCTGCCCAGCAGACTGGCCGAGGACGAGCCGACCGAACTGGAGAAAATCAGAACGCTCTGCCCCCGATGGCCGGGCCGGCCGGGCGGCACGAGGCCGCCGGCGCCGTCGCAGGCCCGCCTGGAAGCGGCCTGGCTGGGACGGGCCGCCGGCTGCCTCCTGGGCAAACCGGTGGAGAAGCTCCCCCTGGACGCCGTCCGCCGGCTCGCCAAGGCCGCCGGCAACTGGCCCCTGAACGGCTACTTCACCGCCCGGGGGGTTCCCGGCCCCCTGCTCGAGGAGCACCCCTGGAACCGCCGCTCGGCGCCCACCTCCCTCGCCGAGAACATCGACGGCATGCCCGAGGACGACGACCTCAACTACCCCCTCCTCAACCTCCTGCTGCTGCAGCGCCACGGCAGGGGCTTCACCACCGCCGACGTGGCCCGGCTCTGGCTCGACGAACTCCCCGCGGGCCGCACCTTCACCGCCGAACGCGTCGCCTACCGCAACCTCCTCTGCGGCGTCGAACCCCCGCACACCGCCCGCCACCGCAACCCCTTCCGGGAGTGGATCGGCGCCCTGATCCGCGCCGACGTGCACGGCTGGACCAACCCCGGCGACCCGGCCGCCGCGGCCGAGCAGGCGCACCGCGACGCCGTCCTCACCCACACCGGCAACGGCGTCTACGCGGCGATGTTCACGGCGGCCGTCGTCGCCGCGGCCGCGACCGGCGCCCTCGACGTGCACACCTGTCTGCACACCGGCCTGTCGGTCGTGCCGCCCCGCTCCCGGCTCGCCGTCGCCGTCACCCACGCGATCCGGCTCGCCGGGGAGCACGCCGACTTCGACACCGTCGTCGACGAACTCCACATCGCCCACCGGAGCGCCCACTGGGTGCACGCCGTCCCCAACACGGCCCTGATCGCCGCCGCCCTCACCCACGCGGACGGCGACTTCGCCGGGTCCATCTGCCGTGCCGTGTCGGGCGGTTGGGACACCGACTCCGACGGCGCGACCGCGGGCGGCGTCGCCGCCCTGCTCACCGGCGGCCCGGCCGCCCTCCCCGACCGCTGGACGGCCCCCCTCAAGAACCGGCTGGCCACCTCCGTCGCCGACTTCGACGGCGCCGGCTTCGACGCCCTCGCCCACCTCACCCGGTCCCTCATCCCTCGGGAGGCATCCCGCCCATGACCGACATCGTCGTGCTCGGCAGCACGAACATGGACCTCGTCGCCTACGTAGTAAAGCCCCCGCAGCGCGGGGAGACCGTGACGGGACGGGAGTTCCGCACGATCCCCGGCGGCAAGGGCGCCAACCAGGCGACCGCCGCCGCCCACGCCGGCGGCGCCGTCTCGATGATCGGGGCGGTCGGCAACGACTCCTTCGGCGCCCGGCTGCGCTCCACGCTCGAGCACGCGGGCGTCAACACCGACCACCTGCGCACCGTCGAGGCCCCCTCCGGCACCGCGCACATCGTGGTGGACGACGACGGCGGCAACGCGATCGTCGTGGTGCCCGGCGCCAATGGCACCGTCGACCATCTCGCCCCCGGCGACGAAGGTCTCATCGCCTCCGCGGACGCCCTCCTGCTGCAACTCGAAGTGCCCCTGGCCGCGGTCGTCGCCGGTGCGCGGGCGGCCCGCAGGCACGGCGTGCGCACGATCCTCACCCCCGCCCCCGCCCGGCCGCTGCCCCCGGAACTCCTCGACGCCACCGACCTGTTGGTGCCCAACGAGCACGAGGCGAGCGCGCTCACCGGACGCACCGACCCGCACGAGGCGGCCGCCGTCCTGCTGGACAGCGTCCCCGAGGTCGTCATCACCCTCGGCGCGGCCGGCAGCCTCTACGCGGCCCGCGACGCCGAACCCCTCACCGTGCCCGCCCCACGCGTCACCGCCGTGGACTCAACCGGCGCGGGCGACACGTTCGTCGGCGCCCTCGCGGTGGCGCTGGGCGAGGAACGGCCCGTACGGGAGGCCCTGGCCTGGGCGGCGGCCGCGGCCGCGCTGTCGGTCCAGCGTCCCGGCGCCTCCGCGTCGATGCCGTACCGCTCCGAGATCGAGACGCAGTACGCCTCATGACCGAACCCCGCCCCACCGAACACGTCACGACCGCGCCCCCCGTGAGCGCACCCGTCACGACCGCATCGCGCGTCGCCGCTCCGGCCGCTCCCCTGCACGGCGCCCGGGTCCTCGACCTGGCCACCCTGTTCGCGGGACCTCTCGCCGCCACCCTGCTCGGCGACTTCGGCGCGGACGTCGTCAAGGTCGAACACCCCGACCGTCCCGACCCCTCCCGCGGGCACGGCCCGTCCAAGGACGGCGTGGGCCTGTGGTGGAAGCTCCTCGGCCGCAACAAGCGCACGATCACCCTGAACCTGTCCACGCCCGGCGGCCGCGACACCCTGCTGCGGCTCGCCGCCACGGCCGACGTGATCATCGAGAACTTCCGTCCCGGCACCCTGGAGAAGTGGGACCTCGGCTGGGAGGAACTGTCGGCGGCGAACCCGCGTCTGGTGCTCACCCGGGTCACCGCCTTCGGCCAGTTCGGCCCCTACGCGCACCGCCCCGGCTTCGGCACCCTCGCGGAGGCGATGAGCGGCTTCGCGGCGATCACCGGCGAACCGGACGCCCCGCCCACTCTCCCGCCCTTCGGCCTGGCCGACTCGATCGCCGGCCTGGCCACCGCGTACGCCGTCATGACGGCCCTCACCGCCCGCGACCGCACCGGCGAGGGCCAGGTCGTCGACATGGCGATCATCGAGCCCATCCTCACCGTCCTCGGCCCCCAGCCGCTCTGGTACGACCAGTTGGGGTACGTCCAGGCCCGTACCGGCAACCGGTCCGCCAACAACGCCCCGCGCAACACCTACCGCACGGCCGACGGGGACTGGGTCGCCGTCTCGACGTCGGCGCAGTCGGTCGCGGAACGGGTGATGCGGCTCGTCGGCCGCCCGGAGCTGATCGACGAGCCGTGGTTCGCCACCGGCGCCGAGCGGGCCGTCCACACCGACGTCCTCGACGAAGCGGTCGGCTCCTGGATCGCCCGGCACACCCGCACCGACGTCCTCGCGGCCTTCGAGAAGGCAGAGGCGGCGATCGCCCCGGTCCAGGACGTCCGGGACGTGCTGTCGGACCCCCAGTACCAGGCCCTGGACACCGTCACCGCGGTGGACGACCCGGAGCTGGGCCGGATCCGGATGCAGAACGTCCTCTTCCGGCTCTCCGCGACCCCCGGCGCGATCCGCTGGGCCGGCCGCCCGCACGGCGCCGACACGGACGCCGTCCTGACCGAACTGGGCCTGACCGCGGACGAGCTGAGCACCCTGCGCGAGGCGGGCGCCCTGTGAAGAAACCCCCACTGACCTGGCTCTACGTTCCCGGTGACCGCCCGCAGACGGTCACCAAAGCCCTCGCCTGCGGCGCCGACGTCGTCATCGTCGACCTGGAGGACGCGGTCGCCCCGGACCGCAAGGAGTATGCGCGCGCGGCCACCGCCGAGCGCCTCTCGGAGCCCCAGCCGGTACCGGTCCACGTCCGGGTGAACTCGCTGGACACCCCCTACGCCGCGGCGGACCTGCGCACCGTGGCCGCCCTCCCCGGCGTCTGCGGTCTGCGCCTGCCGAAGGTGACGGCCCCGCACCAGATCACCCGGGTCGCCGAGAGCGTGCCCAGGAGCGATCGCGGCGCCACGCCCCTGCACGCCCTGCTGGAGACCGCGCTCGGCGTCGAACACGCCTACGCCATCGCCCGCGCCCACCCCTCCCTGCG
The DNA here is from genome assembly GCF_052543235.1 of Streptomyces sp. SAS_272. Lineage (NCBI taxonomy): Bacteria > Bacillati > Actinomycetota > Actinomycetes > Kitasatosporales > Streptomycetaceae > Streptomyces > Streptomyces sp. SAS_272. Next base: position 41,543 of record NZ_JBMNDR010000032.1, read on the forward strand.
CGGCATCGCCCTCGGAGAGGCGGACCTGCGAGCCGATCTTGGCGTCCGCCACGACGCCGGCCTCGACTGGTCACGCTCCCGGGTCGTCGTCGCCGCCCGGGCCGCCGGGCTGGCGCCCCCGCCACAGTCGGTCCACCCCGACATCCGCGACCTGGACGGCCTGGCCACCAGCTGCGCCCACGGCCGCACCCTCGGTTTCCTGGGACGCGCCGCCATCCACCCCCGGCAGCTCCCGATCATCGAACAGGCCTACCTGCCGACCCAGCAGGAGCTGGAGGACGCCGAGACGATCGTGAAGGCGGCCATCACCGAACGGGGCGCCCAGGCGCTCCCGGACGGACGGTTCGTCGACGCCGCGGTGGTGGCGGCCGCGCACCGCACGCTGGCCCTGGCCGGACGGGACTGACCGGCCGGCGAGGGCGCGACCCGCGGTCGCACGACGAGGGCGCCCGGTGAACCCGGGCGCCCTCGTCGTCGTGCGCGTCGTCGTGCCGACGGCCGTCAGCTCTTCTTGCCCGCCGACTCCGCCTCGTCCTTGACGTCGGCCTGTGCCCCGGTCCTGTCCTCGGCCTTGCCGTCCGTGCCGGCCGCGGCCTCGGTCCTGTCCTCGGCCTCGTCGTCCGAGTCGGAGGCGGCCTCGGCCTTCTCGGTCCCGGATCCGCCGCCGGCCTTCGTCTCCGCGGACTCCGCAGCCGCCCCGGACGAGGACGGCTCGGCCCCGGCCTTCTCCTCGCCGTCGGACTTCTCCTCGCCGTCGGCGGAGGCGTCCCCGGCCGTGTCGCCAGAGGCCTGCGCGGCGGGCTCGACGACCGCTTCCCGGCCCGGCCGCTTCTTCGCCGAGACGACGATGTACACCACCGCGAGCAGGAAGACGACCAGCGCGGTCCAGTCGTTCAGCCGCAGGCCCAGGATGTGGTGGGCGTCGTCGACCCGCATGTACTCGATCCAGGCGCGGCCCACGCAGTACGCGGCGACGTACAGGGCGAAGGCCCGCCCGTGGCCCAGCTTGAAGCGGCGGTCGGCCCAGATGACGAGGAGGGCGACGCCGATGCACCACAGCGACTCGTACAGGAACGTCGGGTGGTAGTAGCCCGGCACCCGCCCGTCCGCCGAGGACGTGATGTGCAGGGCCCAGGGAAGGTCGGTCTCCTTGCCGTACAGCTCCTGGTTGAACCAGTTGCCCCAGCGGCCGATCGCCTGCGCGAGGGCGATGCCGGGGGCGATGGCGTCGGCGTAGGCCGGCAGCGGGATGCCCCGGCGGCGGCAGCCGATCCACGCGCCCACCGCGCCGAGCGCGATCGCGCCCCAGATGCCGAGGCCGCCCTCCCAGACCTTGAAGGCGTCCACCCAGTCCCGGCCCTCGCTGAAGTACAGCTCGTAGTCCGTGATCACGTGGTAGAGCCGGCCGCCGACGAGCCCGAAGGGCACCGCCCAGACGGAGATGTCGGCCACCGTGCCGGCCTGCCCGCCCCGGGCGACCCAGCGCCTGTTGCCGAGCCAGACCGCGACGAAGACGCCGATGATGATGCAGAACGCGTAGCCGCGCAGCGGAACGGGGCCGAGGTACAGCACACCGTGCGACGGGCTGGGAATGTAGGCAAGTTCCATGGCAGGGTCGACGCTACCCTGCCACGCACGGCCGACGATGGGCAGCCCGGCTACGGCTCCATAACGGGCTGGTGTGAAAGGGCCAGGCCCGCGGTGTCACCCCTGGTCGGCCTCCTCCACCATCTTCTTCAGCTTCTCCGGCGTCATCGACCGGTCCTGGTAGATGTTCTTGCCGTTGAACAGCACGGTGGGGGTGCCGCCGAAGCGGCCGTTCTGGAAGGCCTGGTTGGACTTGACGACCCAACTGTTGTGGGTGCCCTGCTCCACGCAGGTGCGGAACGCGGGCGTGTCGAGCCCGTCGACCTTGCCGGCGAGTTCGATCAGCCGGCTGTCGTCGGCGTACTCGTCCTTCGTCTCTTCCGGCTGGTTCTCGTACAGCACGTCGTGGTAGGCCGGGAACTTTCCGGCGTCCTGGGCGCAGGCCGCCGCGTTGGCCGCGCTGCGGGACCCGCTGCCGCCCATGTTGCCGTCGATGAGGGTGGCCAGGTGGTACTCGACCTTCAGCTTGCCGCCCTGCGTCAGCCCGTGGATCGTGGGCCGGTACGCCGTCTCGAAGGCCTTGCAGGCCGGGCAGCGGAAGTCCTCCCACACCGTGAGCGTGGACTTGGCGCCGTCCTTGCCGACGGGGATCGCGAGGGCGTCCTCGCCCTTTGCCCCCGAGGGCGCCACGACCGGGCCCGCCTTGTCGCTGCTGTCGTCCTTGCCGGAGTTCGCGGCGACGACGCCGATCACCGCGGCCAGCCCCAGCACGCACACCACGCTCGCGCCGACGATCAGTGTGCGCCGCCGCCGCTCGGCCGTCTTCTGCTTCTCGCGCTCCGCCGCCAGCCGCTCCCGGGCAGTGCGCTTTCCGTCACGATTCTTCTCGCTCACACCCCCAGAACGAACCGGGGAGGCGCAATGCGCCTCCCCGACCCCGAGTCCACCCGTTCGGGTGACCGGTGTTCCCGTCCGGGAGCCTCACGCCTGGCGGCGCACGCCCTTCGCCAGATCGCGCGCGAGGGCGCGGACCGCCTCGACGCCGGCCGCGTCGTCCGGCGCGTCCAGCATCCGCTTGACGAAGGCCGAACCGACGATCACACCGTCGGCGAAGCCCGCCACCTCGGCGGCCTGCCGGGCGTCCGAGACGCCGAGGCCGACGCAGACCGGCAGGCCCGAACCGGTGGCCCGGGTCCGTTCCACCAGGTCGTGGGCCTGTGCGCCGACCGACTCCCGGGTGCCGGTGACACCCATCAGCGAGGCGGCGTACACGAAGCCGCTGCCCGCCTCGGTGATCTGCGCGAGCCGGGCGGCCCGGCTGCTCGGCGCGACGACGAAGACGGTCGCGAGGCCGTGCTTCTCGGCGTGCTCCCTCCACAGGGCCGACTCCTGCACCGGCAGGTCGGGCAGGATGCAGCCCGCACCGCCGGCCTCCGCCAGTTCGGCGGTGAACCGCTCGACGCCGTAGCGGTCGATGGGGTTCCAGTACGTCATGACGAGGATCGGCTTGCCGGTGGCCTCGAACGCCTCGCGGACCGTGCGCATGACGTCCGCGATGCGCACCCCGCCGCGCAGGGCGATGTCGTCGGCGGTCTGGATGACCGGGCCGTCGAGGACCGGGTCGCTGTGCGGCAGTCCGACCTCGACCACGTCGGCGCCGCCGTCCAGGACGGCCTTGATCGCCGCGATGCCGCCGTCCACGGTCGGGAACCCGGCCGGGAGGTAGGCGATGAGCGCGGCACGGGCCTCGGCCTTCGCGGCGGCGAGGGTGTCCGACAGCAGCTGGATGTTCCCGCTCACTTCGCGTCCCCCTCGATCTCCGCGGTGTCGGCCGCGTCGGCGGCGACCTCGGCGTCGGTGTCGTACAGCCCGAAGTAGCGGGCGGCCGTGTCCATGTCCTTGTCGCCGCGACCCGACAGGTTCACGACGATCAGCCCGTCCGGGCCGAGTTCCCTGCCGACCTCCAGGGCGCCGGCCAGCGCGTGGGCGCTCTCGATGGCCGGGATGATGCCCTCGGTGCGCGACAGCAGGCGCAGCGCCTGCATGGCCGCGTCGTCGGTGACCGCGCGGTACTCGCCGCGGCCGGTGTCCTTGAGGTAGGAGTGCTCGGGGCCGATGCCCGGGTAGTCCAGGCCCGCCGAGATGGAGTACGGCTCGGTGATCTGGCCCTCGTCGTCCTGGAGGACGTAGGAGCGCGACCCGTGCAGGATGCCGGGCTCGCCCGCGGTCAGGGTCGCCGCGTGCTCGCCCGTCTCGATGCCGTGCCCGGCCGGCTCGCAGCCGATCAGACGCACGCCGGCGTCCGGGATGAAGGCGTGGAAGAGGCCGATGGCGTTGGAGCCGCCGCCGACGCAGGCGACGGCCGCGTCGGGCAGGCGGCCGGCGCGCTCCAGGATCTGGCGGCGGGCCTCGACGCCGATGACCCGGTGGAAGTCGCGGACCATCGCCGGGAAGGGGTGCGGTCCGGCGACCGTGCCGAACAGGTAGTGGGTGCGGTCGACGTTGGCGACCCAGTCGCGGAACGCCTCGTTGATCGCGTCCTTCAGGGTGCGGCTGCCGGACTTCACGGCGACGACCTCGGCGCCCAGCATGCGCATCCGGGCCACGTTGAGGGCCTGGCGCTGGGTGTCGATCTCGCCCATGTAGATGGTGCACTCGAGCCCGAAGAGGGCGCAGGCGGTGGCCGTGGCGACGCCGTGCTGGCCCGCGCCGGTCTCGGCGATCACACGGGTCTTGCCCATGCGCCGGGTGAGCAGCGCCTGGCCGAGCACGTTGTTGATCTTGTGGGAGCCGGTGTGGTTGAGGTCCTCGCGCTTGAGGAACACCCGGGCGCCGCCGGCGTGCTCGGCGAACCTCGGCACCTCGGTGAGGGAGCTGGGGCGGCCGGTGTAGTGCACGAGCAGGTCGTCGAGCTCACGGGCGAACTCGGGGTCGTGCTTGGCCTTGTCGTACTCGACGGCCACCTCGTCCACGGCGGCGACGAGGGCCTCCGGGATGAACTTGCCGCCGAACGCGCCGAAGTAGCCCTCGACGGTGGGGACCTGACCGTCGGGGTCGGGAATGAAGAACTCGCTGGGCATGCGCAAACCTCACGGTGAGACGGTTTTGGTGTGCAGACACGAAACGCCGTGGGGGCGGGGTCGTCGGACGGCTAGCGGCCGTCGGTGGCTTGTCGCGCAGTTCCCCGCGCCCCTGGGGGGCGCCGCTGCCATCGCATGCCGTTCACCTGACCGGGTTCGTCCCCGATGACGTACCGCACGCGTCGGCCGTGCACCCGGCGGGCGGGCGCGCGGCAGCCACGGGGGCGGCAGCCGCGCGCGAGGCGGGCGTACCGGTCCGTGGCGGTCGCGGGGGTCGTCGGAGTCATCGGGGCAAGCCTAGCGGGAGATCAGCCCCGGCCGTGGCGCAGTGCGGGGTGCTCGCCCGCCGCCACCAGGTCGGCCACCGCGGTCTTGGGGTCGCGGCCGGTCACCAGGGACTCGCCGACGAGGACCGCGTCGGCGCCCGCGTTGGCGTACGCGATGAGGTCGTGCGGGCCTCGCACCCCGGACTCGGCGATCTTGACGATGCTCGCCGGGATCTCGGGTGCCACCCGCTCGAAGGTGCCCCGGTCGACCTCGAGGGTCTTCAGGTTGCGCGCGTTGACGCCGATCACCTTGGCGCCTGCGTCGACGGCGCGCTCCACCTCGTCCTCGTCGTGGACCTCGACGAGCGGGGTGAGGCCGATGGAGACGGCGCGCTCGATCAGCGACTCCAGGGCCGACTGCTCCAGGGCGGCCACGATGAGCAGCGCGAGGTCGGCGCCGTACGCGCGGGCCTCCCACAGCTGGTACGAGGTGACGATGAAGTCCTTGCGCAGGACGGGGATGTCCACCCGGGCGCGGACCGCCTCGAGGTCGGCGAGCGAGCCGCCGAACCGGCGCTGTTCGGTGAGGACGGAGATGACCGCCGCGCCGCCCGCCTCGTAGTCGGCGGCGAGGCCGGCGGGGTCTGCGATCGCGGCCAGCGCGCCCTTGGAGGGGCTGGAGCGCTTGACCTCGCAGATGACCTTGACGCCGTCGCCGCGCAGCGCCGCGACACCGTCCTTGGCGGCGGGGGCCTTGGCCGCCAGCTCCTTGAGCTCGTCGAGGCTGACGCGCGCCTGCCGCTCCGCGAGGTCGGCACGGACTCCGTCGATGATCTCGTCGAGCACACTCACGCGAGCGGCCCCCTTCCGGCTGAGAGACGGTCGGCGCTTTTCGCGACCGAGGGAGAAACAGATGGTCACTCGATGGTATCCGGAGCGGGGCGATGGCCTCGCATCCGGTTGACGGCGGTCCCACTACCTGGACATCGCCCTGTCGATCAAGGGTGTAGCCAGCCGCCGAACGGCAGGTTCCGGACAACCGTGAAGACCAGCAGCAACGCGCCGAGCGTCCACAGCTGCACGGAGGTGGGGTCGACGCGCACGGGGCGGCCGCGCGCCGCACGGACCACCCAGACGGTCCACACGACGGCGAAGCCGAGGAAGGCGACGACGGCCGGCGCGTTGTCGTGCAGGGCGGTCTGCAGATCGCCGTGCACGAAGGCGTGCGCGCTGCGCAGGCCTCCGCAGCCGGGGCAGTACAGGCCCGTGTAGCGCAGCAGGGGGCAGGCCGGGTAGTGGCCGGGTTCGTTGGGGTCGACGGCCCCGACGTAGGCGAAGGCCCCGGCGACGGCCGCGAGGATTCCTGCGGGCACGGCCAGGCGTCCTGGGGCGGTCCTCGTCACGCTGCGGCTGTCGGCGTTCACGGTTCGCATTGTGCCCCGCCGGGGCCGCACGCGCGCGTGCGGGGGCGGCCGCGCAGGGGTGAGAGACGGCCGCGCACGTCTGAGGGGCGGCCGGTTGCCCACCGGCCGCCCCTCAGGAGGTACGGGTCGCTCAGCCCTCGGCGCCCGCCGGCTCGCGGGTGGCCGTGGGCGTGACCTGGTGCACCGGCTGGGCCGCGGCCTTCGGCCGGCCCAGGCCCGCCGCCCGCATCGCGAGGCCGACGAATCCGGAGAGCGCCACGATCGCCATGCCGGCCCAGAAGCCGAGCGGCTCGGCCATCACCATGAACGCGCCCGCGACGGTGAACCCGATGATGGCGATGGTGACACCGGTCCAGGCGGCCGGGGTGTGTCCGTGGCTGCTGCCCGCCATGACTTGCTCCTCATTGCTGTCTCTGTGTCCGTCCGAGCGGACGCTCGTGGTCCATTGTCCCGTACGCGCACGCCTGACGGACGCGGGGGTGGTATCCGGTCGCGTCTGATGCGCCACATCGGCGGCTCGGGACGGCGACCTGGTCAGGGGCCTGTCAGGCGGGGCCGGCGCCCGTCGGGTCCTCGCCCCGGTCCAGGGCCTTCCACATCTCTTCGGGCCGGTCGGGGTCGGCGGGCCTTGCGGCGCGCCGGGGACGGGGCGTGCCGTCGCGTTCGTAGCGGCCCGACATGGCGGGCCAGCGGCGTCCGTAGCGCAGGGCGAGCAGCCCGGCGATGAGGATCAGGGCGCCGCCCGCCGCCGCCGCGTAGGGCCAGAGGGTGTGGGTGAACGAGGCGACGGTGGCCGAGGTGTCACCGGAGGCCTTGGCGGCCTGCTCGTCGAGCGCGGAGCCGTCGCGTGCGCCGATCAGGGCGGTGGCCATGATCCCGGCGCCGGACAGCGCGAGCAGCGCGGAGACGGCGAGGCGGCCGGTGCGGCGGACGGCGAAGACGGCGACGAGCGCGGCGAGGCCGACTATGGCGAGGGCGGCGGGCACGCCCGTCACGTCGCTGCCCCTGGCGGTCAGCGGGAAGGCGCCGCCGGCCACCGTGGCCGTGCCCTCCGACCAGCGCTGTCGGGTGGCCAGCAGGGCCACGGCCGCGCCCAGCGCGCCGCACAGCAGGGCGAGGGCGAGGCTCCGGCGGCCCGACCGGGCGGATGCGGTCTCGGAACGGGGGTCAGGAGCAGCAGTCACGTACTCCACTATCGCCTGAACCCCGGGCGATACGTCACCCGGGGTTCAGTGAGACGCGTCCTATCGGGCGGCGGGCGCCCCGGCCGCAGGCCTGCTCAGGCGCTCCGGTCGCCGAGGCGGTTGGCGGTGTGGACGGCGCGCAGCACGGCCGCCGCCTTGTTGCGGCACTCCTGGTCCTCGGCGACCGGGTCGGAGTCGGCGACGATGCCCGCGCCGGCCTGGACGTAGGCGGTGCCGTCGCGCAGCAGGGCCGTGCGGATGGCGATGGCCGTGTCGGAGTCCCCCGCGAAGTCCAGATAGCCCACACAGCCGCCGTACAGGCCGCGTCGGGACGGCTCCAGTTCGTCGATGATCTGCATGGCGCGCGGCTTGGGGGCGCCGGAGAGGGTGCCGGCGGGGAAGCAGGCGGTGAGGACGTCGAACGCGGTGCGGCCGGCGGCGACCTGGCCGGTGACGGTAGAGACGATGTGCATCACGTGCGAGTACCGCTCGACGGACATGAAGTCGACGACCTCGACCGAGCCGGGCTCGCAGACCCGCCCCAGGTCGTTGCGGCCCAGGTCGACGAGCATGAGGTGCTCGGCGCGCTCCTTGGGGTCGGCGAGCAGCTCGTCTGCGAGCGCCTGGTCCTCCTGCGGGGTGGCGCCCCGGTGCCGGGTGCCGGCGATGGGGTGGACCATGGCCCGTCCGTCCTCGACCTTGACCAGGGCCTCCGGGGAGGAGCCCACGACGTCGAAGCCGTCGAAGCGGAACAGGTACATGTACGGGGAGGGGTTGGTGGCCCGCAGGACCCGGTAGACGTCCAGCGCGCTCGCGGTGCACGCCGTCTCGAAGCGCTGGGAGGGGACGACCTGGAAGGCCTCGCCCGCGCGGATGCGCTCCTTGACGTCCTCGACGGCCTCGCGGAAGTCGGGGCCGCCCCACAGGGCGGTGTACTCGGGCAGTTCGGAGGGCGGCAGGACGGCCGGCGGCTGGGCGACGGCGCGGGAGAGGTCGGCCTCCATGGCGTCCAGCCGGGCGACCGCGTCGGCGTGCGCCTCGTCGACGCCGGTGTCGAGGTCGTTGTGGTTGACCGCGTTGGCGATCAGCAGGACGGAGCCCTCCCAGTGGTCCATGACGGCGAGGTCGCTGGTGAGCAGCATCGTCAGCTCGGGCAGCTTCAGGTCGTCGCGCTCGCCGGGGCCGATCTTCTCCAGGCGGCGCACGATGTCGTAACCGAGATAGCCGACCATGCCGCCGGTGAAGGGCGGCAGGCCCTCCTGGTGGGGGGTGTGCAGGGTCTCGACGGTGGCGCGCAGCGCGGCGAGCGGGTCGCCCTCGGCGGGGACGCCGACGGGCGGGGCGCCGAGCCAGTGGGCCTGGCCGTCGCGTGCGGTGAGCGTGGCGGAGCTGCGGACTCCGACGAAGGAGTACCGGGACCAGGAGCGGCCGTTCTCCGCGGACTCCAGGAGGAAGGTGCCGGGGCGCTCGGCGGCGAGCTTGCGGTAGAGCGCGACCGGGGTGTCGCCGTCGGCGAGGAGCTTGCGGGTGACCGGGATGACCCGCCGGTCGGTGGCCAGCTTGCGGAACGTCTCGAGGTCCATGGCGGCTGACCTTACTGATCCGAGGCAGGCACGCCGGAATCGGCGTCCGCGGCGACCGCTGCGTCCTTCAGGAGCACGTCGGCCTCGAAGCAGGTGCGCGCGCCGGTGTGGCAGGCGGCGCCGGTCTGGTCGACCTGGACGAGCACGGTGTCGGCGTCGCAGTCGAGGGCTACGGACCTGACCTGCTGGACGTGGCCGGAGGTGTCGCCCTTGACCCAGTACTCGCGGCGGCTGCGCGACCAGTAGGTGCAGCGGCCGGTGGTGAGCGTGCGGTGCAGCGCCTCGTCGTCCATCCAGCCGAGCATGAGCACCTCACCGGTGTCGTACTGCTGGGCGATGGCGGGGACGAGCCCGTCGGGGCTGCGCTTGAGACGCGCGGCGATGTCGGGGTCCAGGCTGCTGGGCGTGGGCGTGCTGGTCATGCCTGCCATTGTGCCGCGCGCCACTGACGGTGACGGCGCGGTGTCCACTGGGCGGACCGTGCGCGGGGTCGTAGGCTGGCCGCATGTCCACTTTCGCGAAGCGTGAACGGCTCCTGCTCGCCGACCTCTTGGAGACCGCGGGCCCTGAGGCGCCCACGCTCTGCGAGGGCTGGCAGACCCGTGACCTGGCCGCGCACGTGGTGGTGCGCGAACGCCGTCCGGACGCCGCCGGGGGCATCCTGATCAAGCAGCTCGCGTCGCGCCTGGACCGGGTGATGGAGGAGTTCGCCGCGAAGCCGTACGAGGAGCTGATCCAGCTGATCCGCACGGGTCCGCCGCGTTTCTCCCCGTTCCAGCTCAAGCAGCTCGACGAGGCGTCCAACACCATCGAGTTCTACGTGCACACGGAGGACGTCCGCCGGGCCAGGCCCGACTGGTCCTCGCGTGAGCTCGACCCGGTCTTCCAGGACGCTCTGTGGTCGCGTCTGGAGCGCACCGCGCGCCTGATGGGCCGAGGCACCCCGACGGGCCTGGTCCTGCGCCGCCCGGACGGCCGTACGGCGGTCGCCAACCGGGGCACGCCGGTCGTGACGGCGACGGGTGAGCCGTCGGAGCTGCTGCTGTTCCTGTACGGCCGGCAGAGCGCCGCCGTGGTGGAGCTGGACGGCGAGAAGGAAGCGATCGACCGGCTGCACGGCGGCAAGCAGCTCGGCATCTGACCCGCGCCGGCAGCTCGGCATCCGGCCCGCGCGGGCCGGCGACCCGGCGTCGGCGGCCCGGCCGCGAGAGGCGAGGTCAGCGCGGCAGTTCGGCGCGGCGCAGGCTGCGCACGCTCAGGGCCGCGACCCCGCCCAGCCCGCAGACCGCGGCGCTGACGACGAAGACGGGGCCGGTGCCCCAGGCTCCGACGGCCGCGGCCGACACCGGCATGCTGAGCGGGGTGAGGCCGACGCTGACGAGGCCGGAGACGGCGGTGACGCGGCCCAGGTAGGCCGGGGCGGCCTGGGTCTGCAGCAGGGCTCCGCACACGGCGCCGCTGAGCCCGGCGAGCAGCCCGATCAGCAGGGCCGTGCCGACGGCGGCGACGAGGGTGGGCGCGAAGGCGAGGCCGCCGATGGCCACGGAGCCCGCCAGGAGCGACGAGCCGGCCAGTTTCCCGGCGCGCGGGAGCCGTCCCCGCAGGGTCAGCAGCAGCGAGGCGGCGCCCGCGCCGACGCCGAACCCGGAGAGCACCCAGCCCATGCCGGCGGCGCCCCAGCCGCGTTCGTCGGCCAGCAGGGTCAGGCCCACGTTGAGGGGCCCGACGAAGCCCAGGTCGCCGAGGGCTATGGCCAGCAGCAGCGGGGCGAGCACGCGGTGGCGGCGCACGTACCGCAGGCCGGCGAGCAGGTCGCTCCAGGCGGTGCCGCCGGCGGCCGCCTTGTCGTCGGCGGGCAGCTCGCGGACGCGCACGGAGCACAGCAGCGGCACCGAGACCGCTATCAGCAGCCCCGCCAGGGCGAAGGCGGCCGCCGCTCCGCCGACCGCCACCGCGAGACCGCCGAGGGGCCCGCCGACGACGCTCGCGAACCGGATGGCGAGGCCGCGCATGCCCTGGACGCGCGCGAGCTGCCCGCGGCTCGTCACGCGCGCGGGGAGCGCGCCCACGGCCGGCATGAAGACGGCGTCGACGGCGCCGAAGACCAGGGCGAGCAGGGCGAGCGGCCACAGGCCGGGAGTCGTCGCGTACAGCAGCGCGGCCACCGCCAGGACGGCCGCGCAGCGCACCGCGTCACTGCCGATCACGACCCGGCGCGGGCCCAGCCGGTCGGCGATCACTCCCCCGCCCAGCATCAGCAGGGCCCGCGGCACGGCGCTCGCCGTCATCACCAGCCCGGCCTGCGCGGGGGTGCCGGCCTGCACGGCGGCCCACGACAGGGCGATGTAGTAGACGCTGTCGCCGACCATGGAGGCGGCGTAGGCGGTGAGCCACCGCAGCACGTTGGGGTCGCGGTGGGCAGGGGGTTCGGGGACGGGGCGTTCGGGGGCTGTGCGCTGGACGGTCTCGTGCGTGGCGGTGGTCACCGGCAGCCTCTCTCCCACGGGTGCGGACACGGAACGGAGCACGGAATCGGCCTCGGCCTCGGAGGCGCAGGCGGAGGCGGAAGCTGAGGCGGAGGCGGAGGCAGAGACGGAGGCGGAGGCAGAGACGGAGGCGGAGGCAGAGACGGAGGCGGAGGCAGAGACGGAGGCGGAGGCAGAGACGGAGGCGGCGCCCGACGCGGCGTCGGAGCCGGGGCCGCTGCCGGGCGTCGGATCAGGCACGGAACGGGAACGCGTACGTGTGCACCGAGACGTTCTCCCGGCCCTCGGCCGCCTCGCCGGGCTGAGCGGCCTCGGCGGCCCTGCCCCGTTCGTCGTACCTGCGCAGGAGCGCGAGCATCTCGGCGTTGAGCTCGGCCAGTTCGTCCGCGGTGAGCCGCAGGATGGACTCGGAGGACTCGGCGCTGCGGTTCCATTCGGGGCCCCAGTGGGTCCGCTCGTCGAGCCAGCGGCGGTACATGTCCATGCGGTCCTCGGCGAAGAGCCGGCTGGCCGCGGTGTGCGCGGCCGCCTTCTCCGGAGCGTCGCGGAAGTCCTCGTCGCGGATGCTCACGCCGTCGGAGGCGAGCCGCCACCAGCGCTCGCGGCCGTCCGCGCTCTGCGGCTCGGCCTCCTCGATGAGCCCGTGCTCGGCGAGCTTGCGCAGGTGGTAGCTGACGAGCGAGACGGCCTCGCCGACCTGGTCGGCCAGGTGGGAGGCGGTGGCGACGCGGGCGACGGTCAGCCCGCGGTACAGCTGCATCCGGAGAGGGTGGGCGAGCGCCTTCAGCGTGCCCAGGTCCGTGATCCGGCGATTGCGCTCCCTGTCTGTCATGGCTCTCACCGTAGACAGGAAGGAATAGTTGCGCAATATTTTTTGCGCAACTTCTCTTTCCTGTTTCGGCGCGAGTAAGCCCCGGCCGCCAGGCGACCGGGGCTTACCGCGTGTCAGGGGCGTCGCGCGTCGCGCGGCGCGTCCACCGGCGTCACCGCACCGGGTGTCCCGCTTCGCGCAGGGTCTCCTTGACCTCGCCGATCCGCAGGTCGCCGAAGTGGAAGACCGACGCCGCGAGCACCGCGTCCGCGCCCGCCTCCACGGCCGGCGGGAAGTCCGTGAGCCGGCCGGCGCCGCCGGAGGCGATCACCGGGACCGTCACGTGCTTGCGCACCGCGGCGATCATCTCCAGGTCGTAGCCGTCCTTGGTGCCGTCCGCGTCCATCGAGTTGAGCAGGATCTCGCCCGCGCCCAGCTCCGCCGCCCGGTGCGCCCACTCGACGGCGTCGATGCCGGTGCCCCGGCGGCCGCCGTGCGTCGTCACCTCGAAGGAGCCCGACTCCGTGCGCCGGGCGTCCACCGACAGCACCAGCACCTGCCGTCCGAACCGTTCGGCGATCTCCCTGATGAGCTCCGGGCGGGCGATCGCGGCGGTGTTGACGCCCACCTTGTCGGCGCCGGCCCGCAGCAGCTGGTCGACGTCCTCCGGGGTGCGGACCCCGCCGCCCACGGTCAGCGGGATGAACACCTGCTCGGCGGTGCGGCGCACCACGTCGTACGTCGTCTCGCGGTTGCCGGAGGAGGCGGTGATGTCCAGGAACGTCAGCTCGTCGGCGCCCTCGGCGTCGTACACCTTGGCCATCTCGACGGGGTCGCCCGCGTCGCGCAGGTTCTGGAAGTTGACGCCCTTGACCACCCGGCCGGCGTCCACGTCCAGGCAGGGGATGACTCGTACGGCCAGCGTCATGGCGCGGACACCTCCTCGTCGACGCCGGAGCGGAACGCCTCGACCTCGACCTCGACGACCAGGCTCGGGTCCACGAACCCGGACACGATGACCAGGGACGCTGCCGGCCGGACGGCGTCGAACAGCTCCTTGTGGGCGCGCCCGATGTCGTCGATGTCCCGCGCGTGGGTGAGGTACATGCGCGTGCGGACGACGTCGTCGCGGCCGAGCCCCAGCTTCTCCAGCGCGGCGAAGGCGACGTTGAAGGCGTTGACCGTCTGCTCGTACGGCCCCCCGGCGGCGATCTCGCCGTCCACCACGGAGGTGCAGCCGGAGACGAGCACCAGCCCGCCCGGCAGCTGCACCGCGCGGGAGTAGCCGAAGGCCTCCTCCCAGGGGCCGCCGGACCCGATCCGGCGCACCTCGCTCACCGGGCCACCGCTTCCAGGGCCTCTTCCAGGGTGAACGCCTTCGCGTACAGCGCCTTGCCGACGATGGAGCCCTCGACGCCGAGCGGCACCAGCTCGGCGATGGCCCGGAGGTCGTCCAGCGACGACACGCCGCCGGAGGCGACGACGGGCCGGTCGGTGACCGCGCAGACGTTCTTCAGCAGCTCGAGGTTCGGGCCCTGCAGGGTGCCGTCCTTGGCGATGTCGGTGACCACGTACCGCGCGCAGCCCTCCTGGTCGAGGCGGGCCAGCGTCTCGTAGAGGTCGCCGCCGTCGCGGGTCCAGCCGCGCCCGCGCAGGGTCGTGCCGCGGACGTCCAGGCCGACCGCGATCTTGTCGCCGTGCTCGGAGATGACCTTGGCGACCCACTCGGGCGTCTCCAGCGCGGCCGTGCCCAGGTTCACGCGCGTGCAGCCGGTGGCGAGGGCGGCGGCGAGGGTGTCGTCGTCGCGGATGCCGCCGGAGAGCTCCACCTTGATGTCCATCGCCTTCGCGACCTCGGCGATCAGCGCGCGGTTGTCGCCGGTGCCGAACGCGGCGTCCAGGTCGACCAGGTGCAGCCACTCGGCACCCGACCGCTGCCAGGCGAGGGCCGCCTCGAGCGGGGAGCCGTAGGAGGTCTCGGTCCCGGACTCGCCGTGCACGAGACGGACGGCCTGGCCGTCGCGGACGTCGACGGCGGGGAGGAGTTCGAGCTTGCTCACAGTGTTCCGATCCAGTTGGTGAGGAGCTGGGCTCCGGCGTCGCCGGACTTCTCGGGGTGGAACTGCGTGGCCCACAGGGCGCCGTTCTCCACGGCGGCCACGAACCGCTCGCCGTGCGTCGCCCAGGTCACCCTGGGGGCGCGCATCGCCGGGTTGAGCACTTCCAGGGACCAGTCGTGGACGGCGTAGGAGTGCACGAAGTAGAAGCGGGCGTCCGCGTCGAGGCCGGCGAACAGCTGGGAGTCGGCCGGGGCGTCCACGGTGTTCCAGCCCATGTGCGGCACGACGTCCGCCTGCAGCGGCTCGACCGCGCCGGGCCACTCGTCGAGGCCCTCGGTCTCCACGCCGTGCTCGATGCCGCGCTCGAACAGGATCTGCATGCCGACGCAGATGCCCATGACCGGCCGCCCGCCGGACAGCCGGCGGCCGATGATCCAGTCGCCGCGGGCCTCCTTCAGGCCGCGCATGCAGGCGGCGAAGGCGCCGACGCCCGGCACCAGCAGACCGTCGGCGTTCATCGCCGTGTCGAAGTCACGGGTGATCTCGACGTCCGCCCCGGTGCGCGCGAGGGCGCGCTCGGCGGAGCGGACGTTGCCGAAGCCGTAGTCGAAGACCACGACCTTCTTCGCGCTGCTCAATTCCACACCTCCAGCCGCATCACACCGGCGACGAGGCACATCGCGGCCCCTATCGAGAGCAGCACGATCAGGCTCCGGGGCATCTGCTGCTTGACGAAGGAGTAGATGCCGCCGGCCAGGAAGAGGCCGACGACGATCAGGATGGTCGACAGTCCGGTCATGGCTTTACAGCGCGCCCTTCGTGGAGGGGAGGATGCCGACCGCGCGCGGGTCGCGCTCGGACGCGTAGCGCAGGGCCCGGGCCAGCGCCTTGAACTGGCACTCCACGATGTGGTGCGCGTTGCGCCCGTAGGGCACGTGCACGTGCAGCGCGATCTGCGCCTGGGCGACGAAGGACTCCAGGATGTGCCGGGTCATCGTCGTGTCGTACTCGCCGATCATCGGCGCCATCTTCTCGGGCTCGGTGTGCACGAGGTAGGGGCGGCCGGAGAGGTCGACGGTGACCTGAGCGAGGGACTCGTCCAGCGGGACCGTGCAGTTGCCGAAGCGGTAGATCCCCACCTTGTCGCCGAGGGCCTGCTTGAAGGCGGCGCCCAGCGCGAGGGCGGTGTCCTCGATGGTGTGGTGCGAGTCGATGTGCAGGTCGCCGTCGGTCTTCACGGTCAGGTCGAACAGGCCGTGCCGTCCGAGCTGGTCGAGCATGTGGTCGTAGAAGCCGACGCCGGTCGACACGTCGACCTTGCCGGAACCGTCGAGGTCGATCTCGACGAGGACCGAGGTCTCCTTCGTGGTCCGCTCGATTCTTCCGACGCGGCCTTCGCGAGTCATGCGTTCGTCTCCTTCTTCAGTTCACGGACCGCGTCGAGGAACGCGTCGTTCTCTTCGGGGGTTCCGGCGGTGACCCGCAGCCAGCCGGGCACCCCGTTGTCCCGGACCAGGACGCCCCGGTCGAGGATCTGCCGCCACACCGCGTGGGCGTCGTCGAACCGCCCGAACTGCACGAAGTTGGCGTCGGACGGCGTGACCTCGTAGCCGGCCGCGAGCAGTTCGCCCACCAGGCGGTCCCGCTCCGACTTCAGCTGCTCGACGTACTTCAGCAGGATGTCGGTGTGCTCCAGGGCGGCCAGCGCGGTCGCCTGGGTGACGGCCGACAGGTGGTAGGGCAGCCGGACCAGCTGGACGGCGTCCACCACCGCGGGGTGCGCGGCGAGGTACCCGAGGCGCAGGCCCGCCGCGCCGAAGGCCTTCGACATTGTGCGTGACACGACGAGGTGCGGCCGGCCCTCGATCAGCGGCAGCAGCGAGCCGCCGTGGCTGAACTCGATGTACGCCTCGTCGACCACGACGATCGACGGCTTCGCGGCCTGGGCGGCCTCGTACAGCGCGAGGACCGTCTCGGCCGGGACCGCGGTGCCGGTGGGGTTGTTGGGGGTGGTGACGAAGACGACGTCGGGGCGGTGCTCGGCGATGGCCTTCTCGGCGGCCGCGAGGTCGACGGTGAAGTCGGCGTTGCGCGGCCCGGAGACCCACCCGGTCCCGGTGCCGCGGGCGATGAGCCCATGCATCGAGTACGACGGCTCGAAGCCGATCGCCGTGCGGCCGGGTCCGCCGAAGGTCTGCAGCAGCTGCTGGAGGACCTCGTTGGAGCCGTTGGCGGCCCACACGTTCGCGCGGGCGACCTCGTGCCCCGTCGTGTCGCTGAGGTACTTCGCCAGCTGCGTCCGCAGTTCGACGGCGTCGCGGTCCGGGTACCGGTTGAGCTCGCGGGCCGCGTCACGCACCCGCTCGGCGATCCGCTCGACCAGCGGCTCGGGCAGCGGGTAGGGGTTCTCGTTCGTGTTCAGCCGTACGGGGACGTCCAGCTGGGGCGCGCCGTAGGGGGACTTGCCGCGCAGCTCGTCCCGTACGGGGAGATCGTCGATTCCGAAGCTCACTTGCTCGTCGGTACCTTCCATGCGAACCGCGCCTTGATCGCCGCCCCGTGGGCGGGCAGGTCCTCCGCCTCCGCCAGCGTCACCACGTGGTGCGCGACCTCGGCGAGCGCGTCGCGCGTGTAGTCGACGATGTGGATGCCGCGGAGGAAGGACTGCACGGACAGCCCGGAGGAGTGGCAGGCGCAGCCCCCCGTCGGGAGCACGTGGTTGGAGCCTGCCGCGTAGTCGCCGAGCGAGACCGGCGCCCAGGGCCCGACGAAGATCGCGCCCGCGTTCCTCACCCGGTCGGCCACGGCGGCGGCGTCCGCCGTCTGGATCTCCAGGTGCTCCGCGCCGTAGGCGTCGACCACCCGCAGGCCCTCCTCGACGCCGTCGACCAGCACGATCGCCGACTGCCGGCCGGCGAGCGCCGGGACGATCCGGTCCTCGACGTGCTTGGTGGCCGCGACCTGCGGCTCCAGTTCCCTGGCGACCGCGTCCGCCAGCTCGACGGAGTCGGTGACCAGGACGGCGGCGGCCAGCGGGTCGTGTTCGGCCTGGCTGATCAGGTCGGCGGCGACGTGCACGGGGTCGGCCGTGGCGTCGGCGAGGACGGCGATCTCGGTCGGTCCCGCCTCGGCGTCGATGCCGATCCTGCCGGCGAAGTAGCGTTTGGCGGCGGCGACCCAGATGTTGCCCGGGCCGGTGACCATGTTCGCGGGCGCGCAGGACTCGGTGCCGTACGCGAACATCGCGACGGCGGTCGCGCCACCGGCCGCGTACACCTCGTCGACGCCGAGCAGGGCGCAGGCGGCGAGGATCGTCGGGTGGGGCAGGCCTGCGAACTCGGCCTGCGCGGGCGAGGCCAGGGCGATGGACCCGACGCCCGCCTCCTGGGCGGGCACCACGTTCATCACCACGGAGGACGGGTAGACCGAGCGGCCGCCGGGCGCGTACAGACCGACCCGGTCGACGGGCACCCACTTCTCGGTCACGGCGCCGCCGGGCACGACCTGGGTCGTGTGGGTCGTACGGCGCTGCTCGCGGTGGACGAGACGGGCACGGCGGATGGACTCCTCCAGGGCCGCGCGCACGGCCGGGTCGAGGCCGTCCAGCGCGTCGGCGATCGCCCGGGCCGGGACCCGTACGGATTCCAGCCGGACCCCGTCGAATCTCTCGGCGAAGTCGATCAGCGCCGCGTCGCCCCGATGATGCACGGCCTCGCAGATCGGACGCACCTTCTCGAGGGCGGCCGAGACGTCGAAGTCGGCTCGGGGAAGCAGGTCGCGCAGGGCGGGTCCCTCGGGAAGGGCGTCGCCGCGCAGATCGATTCGGGAGATCACGTGGCCAATTCTCTCAGACCGGGATCGGGCGTCGTCCGCGCGTATCAATGGCTGATACAGACCGTGGCCGGAACTCGGAAGATCGCCTTCACGTTGGGTGTTCGGGGGGTCACTCAGCGGGCAGAACAGCCGTGCGAAACCCAGGAGTGACGGAGGGGGTGACGGGTGACAGCGGTGACCGACGGCGCAGGCGATCTGCCGGACGACCTGACCGCGGCCGAGGCAGGCATGTGGCAGGCCTTCCGCAACGGCAGCGTGTACGACCTGAGCAGCGGGGACACGGTCGTCGACGATCCGCACGGCGGCCATCCGTGGGGCGTGGCGCGGACGGTGCGGGCCCGGATCGTCGCCTGGCTGCTGCTGGACGGGCCGCCGGCGCTGGCCGGCCGGGTGGCCTCGATGAAGCTGGCCGGCGTGCAGATCAGCGGCTCGCTGGATCTCGCGGGCGGCACGGTGGTGCCGTACGTGGAGATGAAGCGCTGCCGGTTCGAGCGGGACGTGCTGCTGCCCGAGGCGCGGTTCACGACCATGCGGCTGGTGGACTGCTCGGTGCCGCGCCTGGAGGCGGCGCGGGTGCACACCGAGGGCGATCTGCACCTCCCGCGCTGCCGCTTCCACAACGGCGTGCGGCTCACCGACGCGCACATCGGCACCGACCTGCTGCTGAACCAGGCGATCGTCTACCGGGACCGCACCGGCCGCTCGATCGCCGCGGACGGCATGACGGTCGGCCAGGACCTCCAGGCCGAACTGCTCGAGTCGCACGGCGAGCTGAGCCTGCGCAGCGCCAAGATCGGAGTGTCGCTGAGTCTGCGCGGGGCGCGGCTGGCCAACCCGTACACGCGGCTCGCGCTGAACGCGCCCCAGCTGACCGTGGAGCGTTCGCTCTACCTCACCCCGGCCGGCGTCGGCGGCCACGCGCTGAGCGGTGTCACCCCGGCCCGCGGGACGCGCATCCAGCGTTTCGAGTGCCGGGGCGGGATACGCCTGGACGACGGCCGGTTCGGGGACGCGGTGGACCTGGAGCGGGCCCGGTTCGTCCTCACGGACGAGCAGGAGCTGTCGCTGCGCCGGGTGCAGACGCCCGAGCTGCGCTTCCTGGGCGAGCAGCCGCTGCGCGGCAAGGTGGTCCTGTCCGGCGCCCGGGTGATCAACCTGGTGGACCGGGCGGGCGCCTGGCCGGCCCCGGGCGCGCTGCACATGGGCGGCTTCGCTTACGAGAACCTGGTGCCGCAGGGGCCCTTCCCGCTGGCCGAGCGGTTGCGCTGGGTGGCGGCGGCGACGGCCGAGTACGCGCCGGAGCCGTACGAGCGGCTGGCGGCCGTGCTGCGGACCGGCGGGGAGGACGAGGACGCGCGCGAGGTGCTGCTGGCCAAGCAGCGCCGTCGTCGCGAGACCCTGCCGCCGGCCGCGAAGCTCTGGGGCTACGCGCAGGACTGGACGGTCGCCTACGGATACCGGCCGGGCCGCGCGGCGGTGTGGATGGCGGTGCTGTGGGCGGCGAGCTCGCTGGCCTTCGCCCACGCCGCGCACCCGCCCGTCGACCGGCAGGGACATCCGCCCTGGAATCCGGCCCTGTTCGCCCTCGACCTGCTGCTGCCGGTCATCGACCTCGGGCAGGTCGGCCAGTGGCAGCTGAGCGGCGGCTGGCAGTGGCTGTCGACGGTGCTGGTCCTGCTCGGCTGGATCCTGGCGACGGCCGTGGCAGCGGGGGCGACGAGACTGCTGCGCCGGAGCTGAGGGGCAGCGCTTCTGCGGCGGTGCGCGCCGGGAGAAGTTGTTGAACGCTCACCTTTACCATCCCTTGACCTCGGGGCGTACAACTTTCCGCAGGTTGCGTGAAGCCTCTGGCGCAATCTGAAGCCGCGGCTTTTCAATGGTCGGCACCATGGCACTGCTCCCCACGTTCATCCGTGCCTCCCGGAGCTCCCGGCAGGCACGGATCGCCGCCCCCCACAGCGCCGCCGGGCTCCCCGCCGACGACGAGGTGCTCCTCGACGTGCCCGACGACCGGCTCGGGCCCGCGCTGGTCGCCGCCGCCCTCGGCGCCTACGCGCCCGCCGCCGAGCTGCTGGCCCGTACCCGGGAACGGGCCGAGTGGGAGTACCGCGACCGGTACGCGACCCGGCTCGCCGCCTTCGCCCGCTCCCGCCCGGAGTGGTTCGAGGACTGGCGCGCCGCCGCCCCGCGCGACCCCGACGTCCTGCTCGTGGCCGCCCAGCTCGCCGTGGCGCGCGCCTGGGGCTCGCCCGCCCGGGCCGAGCTGCTGCGCGAGGTGAGCCCGCTGATCACCGCCGCCGCGCAGAGCGACGTCCGCGACCCGGTGCCGTGGCGGATAGCCCTGGACCACGCCCGCGGCTCCCAGGCGGGGCACAAGTACTTCGGCGAGCTGTGGACGGCCGCGGTGCGCCGCGCCCCGCACCACTACGGCTGCCATGTCGCCGCCAAGCGCTATCTGGCCGAGTCCTGGCACGGCTCCCACCGCGAGTGCTTCGACTTCGCCGACCGGGCCGCGCAGGACGCGCCGGCCGGCTCCCTCGTCCAAGCACTGCCGGCCCGGGCGGCCTTCGCCTATCTCACCGACGGCTGCGGACCCGAGGTGCCGCGCGAGCGACTGGACGCGGCGGCCGACCGCGCCATCGCGCTCTCCGCCCGATTCCCGTCCGTCGACCCGTGGCCGGCCGAGATCCGCAACGTGCTGACCTACGTCCTGGTCCGCCTCGACCGCCGCGACGACGCCCTCGCCCAGCTGCGGCTGATCGGCCCGTATGCCACCTCCTTCCCCTGGGGGCGGCTGTCGGACGACCCCCTCGGCCACTTCCTGGCCGTGCGCGACGAGGTCCGCTCGGGGCCGTCCGACCGCCCCCCGTGGCAGCCGGGTGGCGGGCACGGCGGACGAGCCCGGCCACTGGACCATTAGGCTTCTGCGTCGTGACCACCGTCCGTCTGCCGCTCTTCCCGCTGAACTCGGTGTTGTTCCCGGGACTCGTGCTTCCGCTCAACGTCTTCGAGGAGCGCTATCGCGCCATGATGCGCGACCTTCTGAAGACCCCCGAGGACGAATCGCGCCGGTTCGCCGTCGTGGCCATCCGTGACGGCCACGAGGTGGCGCCCAGCGCCCGGGGGCTCCCCGACCGCACGGCGGCGACCGAGCGCGGCCCGGCCGCCGGCTTCGGCGACGACCCCGCCCGGACGTTCCACGGCGTGGGCTGCGTGGCCGACGCGGCGACGATCCGCGAGCGCGCCGACGGCACCTTCGAGGTGCTGGCGACGGGCACGACCCGCGTCAAGCTGCTGTCGGTGGACGCGTCGGGTCCCTTCCTCACGGCGGAGCTGCAGGAGCTGCCGGAGGAACCGGGCGACGAGGCCGGCGCCCTCGCCGAGGGCGTGCTGCGCGCCTTCCGCCAGTACCAGAAGCGGCTGGCGGGCGCCCGCGAGCGCTCGCTGGCCACCGGCGCGGACCTGCCGGACGACCCCTCGGTGGTGTCGTACCTGGTGGCGGCGGCGATGATGCTGGACGTCCCGAGCAAGCAGCGTCTTCTGCAGGCCCCCGACACGGCCTCACGGCTGCGGGAGGAGCTGACCGTGCTGCGCGCCGAGACGGCGATCATCCGCAGCCTGCCCTCGCTGCCCGCGGCGGACCTGACCCGCGCCCCGACCAGTCTCAACTGAAGGCCCCATGGCGAAGAAGCCGAAGAAGCAGCAGCAGTCCGGCGGCACGCCCGCGACGGTGGCCCTGACGGCGGCGGGCGTGCACTACACGGTCCACGCCTACGACCACGACCCGGGCCACCCGTCCTACGGCGAGGAGGCGGCCGAGGCGATGGGCGTCTCCCCCGACCGCGTCTTCAAGACCCTGGTCGCGGACGTGGACGGAGCCCTGACCGTGGCGGTGGTTCCCGTCGCGGGCTCCCTCGACCTGAAGGCCCTGGCCTCGGCGGTCGGCGGCAAGCGGGCCGCGATGGCCGACCCGGCGCTGGCCGAACGCACCACGGGCTACGTCCGCGGCGGCATCTCCCCGCTCGGCCAGCGCAAGAGACTCCGCACGGTCCTGGACGACTCGGCGACCACGCACGCCACCATCTGCGTCTCGGCGGGCCGCAGAGGCCTGGAGGTCGAACTCTCCCCGGCGGACCTGACCATCCAGACCGACGCCCTGCTGGCCCCCATCGCCCGCCCCTGACCGGTCACCCCGGCCCGTCCAGCCCGCCCGCCTCGTGCCCCGCCGGCCATCCAGCCCGTCCGGCGTTCGAGGACGAGGCCGTCCAGGCCGATCGGGGGTCCAGGGGGCAGAGCCCCTCGGCGGGGCGAGCACAGGGGCAGCACCCCTGAGGACGGGGCGGGAAGGGGCGGCGGGGGCGAAAACCGCCCCCGCAGCGGCGCCGCCCCTACGCCGTAGGCGCCCCGTACGGCGGGAACGGCTCGGGATCCCGGGGCCCGAACAACGCCGTGAGCCCCAGATGCACCAGCATCGCGGCCAGCGACCACGCCAGCAGCGCCCCCTTCGCCCCGAGCTTCAGCGGCGCCGAGAACGTGACGCCCTTGCCGGCGGCCTGCGCGTGCGCGATCACATCGGAGTCGGGCCCGAGCCACACCCCCAGCCGCCAGGCCAGCAGCGAGCCGAGAAGACCGCCCAGGCCGAGGGCCGCCACCAGGGGCACTCCCCCGCGCCGCCGCCACACGAAGACCGCCGCCGCACTCACGGCGCCGCAGGCCAGGGCCAGCAGGGTGAACGTGCCGTCCACCCCGATCGCCTGCTCCCCCTCGGTGTCCTTGAAGTAGACGACCCAGCTGCCGTCCGACAGCTCGCCGACGAGCGGCACCTGCGGCGCCAGCCACACCCACAGCAGCCCCAGCAGCACCCCGACGAGGGCGACCCCCACCGTGATCACGGCGGCTTCCCGCAGTTCGGTCTTCATCCCGGGCCCGTCCTGTCCGTGCGCGCCGTCGTGGGGCGCGGCGGCCGCGTACCCTCCGGACGACGGCGGCCAGGCCTCGTGCGGAGACGGTTCGTGCGGCGGCGGAGGCGGAGTCAGCGGTGCGGTCACACTGACATCGTGCCAGGCGTGCCCGTGCGGCGCGTCACCGGACGGCGGCCCGGCGGTACGCCCAGGTCGCGACGGCGAGCGAGACGACGCCCACGCCCGCGCACACGGCGAGGTCGCCGAGCACGAACGCCCAGTCGGGGTGCGGCCCGAAGGTCCGCGCGAAGGCCTCGACCCCGTAGGTGGACGGGAGCAGGTCCCGGGCGAAACGCACCGCCTCCGGCATCCGGTCCGGCGGCAGGACGCCCAGCAGCAGCGCGGCCGACATGCCGAGTTGTCCCAGCACGGTGGCCAGCTCCGGCCGTGGCGCGAGCAGCCCGAAGGCCGCGCCGAGTCCGGACAGCGCGGCGCCCGCCAGGGGGATGACGGCCGCCAGCACCCACAGATGGGTCAGCGGCAGCCCGAACAGCACGCAGCCGAAGACCGCGGTCACCAGCGTCCCCGGCACGGTGAACGAGGCGTAGGCCCCGGCCGCGCCCAGCACGACGGCGGCCGGCGGCACGGGCAGGGTCGCGTAGTGGTCCAGCCCCCCGCTCGCCCGCAGCTGCCCGAAGTACTGCGCGAGCAGGTTCAGCGCGACGAAGGCCACGACGAGCACCGCCGAGCCCGCCACCACGGCCTCCGCCTCGTTCCCGCCGTCCACCACGCCGCGCATCATGATCAGAATGCCGACCGACTGGAAGGTCGCCACGAACAGCAGCGGGATGCGCGCCACCCGCGCCCGGGACAGCTGCGCCCGGTACACGGCCACGAGGGACGGCCACAGCCGGGCACGCGGCGCGAGTTCGGCGGCCGCGGCTCGGGGCGTCTCGGCGACGGCCCGGGCGCCGCCCGGCAGAACCTCGGCGGGTACGACACTCACGTGGCGCTGCTCCTCTTCCCTACGGCTCTCATACCGTCCCATACGGGCCCGGCGGCTCGTCCGCTCAGCCCGCCGCCCGTGGCGCTCGCCGTCCACGCCGCGCTCACGCCCGCACCAGTCCCTGCCGCGCCGCCCCGCCGAGCGCCAGGTAGACGTCCTCCAGGCTCGGCGTGGCAAGGGTGAAGTCGTCCAGTGCGGCGAAGGCGGCCCCGCCGGTGACCGTGGCGACGACCGCGCGGGCCTCGTCGGGGGCCAGCCGCAGCGTCCAGCGGCGCCCCGACTCCAGGGCCCGCTCGCGCAGCGCGGCGACCTCGGGCACGTCCAGCGGCGCCCGCTCCCGCCACACCAGCTCGACCCGCACCTCGTCGGCGACCTGTTCCTTGAGGCCGGCGGGGGTGTCGCAGGCGATGACCCTGCCCTGGTCGATGACGGCCACCCGGTCGAGCACGGTCTCCGCCTCGATGACGTTGTGGGTGACGAGCAGCACGGTCGTGCCGCGTTCGGCACGCCGACGGTCCACGGCGGCCCACACCGCCCGCCGTGCCACCGGGTCCATGCCGGTGGTCGGCTCGTCCAGCACCAGCAGCGGCCGCTCCCCCACCAGGACGGCGGCGAAGCAGGCCAGTCTGCGCTGACCGCCGGACAGCTTGCGCAGGGGGCGGCCGGCGAGCGGCGTCAGGCCCAGTTCGTCGAGGACGGCGTCCCGCTCCCGGCGTGCCGTGTGCACGTCGAGGCCGCGCAGCCGCGCGGTGGTCTCGGCGGCGAGCGAGACGGTGAGGTCGTCGAGGGCGGTGGACTCCTGGCCCAGGTAGGCGAGGATACGGGCGGCCCGCTCGGGGTGACGCACGATGTCGTGGCCGAGGATCTCCACGCTTCCCGCGTCGGGACGCATCAGCCCGGTCATCTGCCGGACGAGGGTGGTCTTGCCGGCGCCGTTGGGGCCGAGCAGTCCGAAGATCTCACCGCGCCGGATGTCCAGCCGTACGTCGTCGGTGGCCCGTACCTCGGGTGTCGCGGGAGTGCCGCGCCGGCCGCGGACCGCCGGATAGGTCTTGGTCAGACCGCGCACGGCACACACGACCTCGTTCCCGTGCCGAAGGGGCGGTGCCGCGCGCGTACTCACAAGGGACGAGAGTACGGGGTCGCGGGCCGCAGCTCACGGTCGGGGCGTCGCGGGCGGCCCGCTCAGTCCGCCGCCGGAGCGTGCCCGGCGGCCGTCCGCACGTCGATCTCGCGCCAGAAACCCGCCCGGATGGCGTACCGGTCGTGCTCGTCGATCTGGTCGTCCTTGTGGGCGAGCAGTCCGAAGCGGGCCGCGTACCTCAGCAGCTCGCCGTCGATGCGGTGCGGGATGCGCGGGTACATGCCGGACAGCTTCTGCAGATGGCTCTGGTCGCCGAGGCGGGCCATCCACCGGCGGGCGAACACCTGTCCCACCTCGTAGGGGTCGCCGCCGACGGTGGTGATGTCCTCCTCGCGGTCGGCCCAGCGCTGTTCCGCCGTGGTGACCTGGGCGAGCGTCGGCATGGCGGCGACGTCGGCGGGCTCGGGGGCGGCCCCGGGGCGGTCGACCCAGCCCTTGTCGGACGACCAGCGCAGGGTCGCGGTGGCCGGATGCTGGACGGCGGGCGCCCCGGGCGCCCGCAGCGCGGCTAGGTCCTTGGGCGTGGGGACGCCCTTGGGGGCCGGGACGCGGTCCTGTGCGCCGGTGTCGGAGCCGGCGGTCACCGAGGGGTGCTCGGCCTCCTCGGGGGGCCGCTCGACGGTGGGGGCGAGCCCGGAGTCGGGCAGCGGAGCGGAGAGGATCGCGGCGATCTCGGGGCGGGGCGCGGGGGGCGGCGCGCAGACCCCGCCGAGCTCCTTCGCACGGACCGCCTTGGTGATCCAGATGCGGTCCAGGACGCGCCGCTCGTCGGCCTCGGCGACGAGGTCCTCGGACTGGTTGTAGTCGCCGTCGGCGGCCTGGACGGCCCAGAGGTGGACGGCGACGCCGTGCTCCTTGGCGGCCATCATCCCCGGCAGCAGGTCCCCGTCTCCGGTGACGAGGACGACGTCGGAGCAGGCGCGGTTGCGGGCCAGCTCGGTCAGCTCGGCGTGCATGGCGGCGTCGACGCCCTTCTGGGCCCACCGTCCGTCGCTGCGGGTCAGGGCGCCCAGCCGGACCGTGACCCGGGGCATCACGCGCAGTCTGCGGTGCTCCGGCTGGGGGACGCGGTCCGGGGCGCCGTCGAACCAGTAGATGCGCAGCAGCGGGCGCTCGGTCTCTGACTCGGCCTGTTCGCGAAGACCCTGGACGAGCGCGGAGTGGTCGACGGTGATACGGGATCGCGAGGGTTCTCCGGCGAGGAGACTCGCGGCCGCCCCCAGCAGATACCCGGCGTCCACCAGGACGATGCAGCGGTCCACACGACTCACCCTCTTTCCGGGAGGTTTGCTTCGGGCTTCCTTCGAGTCTGCCCGACCGCGCGGAGGTTAACGGCCGGAACTCGATCTTCGGCGTGGCGTTTGGAGGCGCCACACTCCGACGACCCCTGTCACAGACGGTAATTATCCGAAATGCGCTGTAAGTCAGCCTATGTGAATCTGGTCCCGGCCCTGGCCCCTAGATCACCCACAGGAGGCAGATCACCATGGCCAAGAACAAGAAGCAGGTTCGTAAGCAGCCGCAGTCCGAGCGTGGTCCGCAGGCGGCACAGCCGTCCTCGATGGAGTCGCAGACCGAGCAGCGCATCGCCCAGGCGACGCCTGCCGACATCGCCCGCAAGGGCCGACAGAAGCGCTTCGGCCACAACTGACGTCTGCACAGCGGGCCGTTGCGGCCCGGGCATGCACGAGGGGCGCATCCGGTGCCGGATGCGCCCCTCGTCGCGTCGTGTCCTGCGCGCCATCAGCCCGCGAGGCAGGACGGGCCGAGCAGGACCTTCAGATCGCCGAAGAGAGCGGGGTCGGGCTTGACCCGGTGCCGGTCCAGACGCAGGACGGTCGTCTTCGTCGGGCCCTGGAGCCTGATCCGGACCTCGCTGTCGCCCTTGTGGTGGGTGAGGATCTCGCCGAGGCGGTTGATCATCGGCGGGGTGACCCGGGTCGCCGGGATGGTGAGGACCACGGGCGCGTTGGTGCCCGCGTTCGACAGGTCCGGGACCTGGAGCTCCATCGCGACCAGCCGCGGCACGTCCTCGCGCTTGTCGAGGCGGCCCTTGACGAAGACGACGGCGTCCTCGACGAGTTGAGTGGAGACGAGCTGGTAGGTCGCCGGGAAGAACATGCACTCGATGGAGCCCGCGAGGTCCTCCACGGTGGCGATGGCCCAGGCGTTGCCCTGCTTGGTCATCTTGCGCTGCAGGCCGGAGATGATGCCGCCGATGGTCACCACCGCGCCGTCCGCGTGCTCGCCCCCGGTGAGCTGGGCGATCCCCGCGTCCGCCTTGTCGGACAGGACGTGCTCCAGGCCGAACAGCGGGTGGTCGGAGACGTACAGACCGAGCATCTCCCGCTCCTGGGCGAGCAGATAGGTCTTGTCCCACTCGTCCTCGGTGAAGACGACGTCCAGGCCGAAGCCCGGTTCGCTGGTCTCCTCCTCGCCCATGCCGCCGAAGAGGTCGAACTGTCCCTCGGCCTCCTTGCGCTTGACCGCGACCACGTTGTCGATCATCGGCTCGAAGTGCGCGGTGAGGCCCTTGCGGGTGTGCCCCAGGGTGTCGAACGCGCCCGCCTTGATCAGCGACTCCGTGGTGCGCTTGTTGCAGGCGACGGCCTCGACCTTGTCGAGGTAGTCGGGGAAGGAGGCGTACTTGCCCTTGGCCTTGCGGCTCCTGATGATCGACTCCACCACGTTGGTGCCGACGTTGCGGACGGCCTCGAGGCCGAAGAGGATCACGTCGTCGCCCTGGGCGGCGAAGTTGTGCACCGACTCGTTGACGTTCGGCGGGAGCACCTTGATGCCCATGCGGCGGCACTCGTTGAGGTAGACGGCCGACTTGTCCTTGTCGTCCTTGACCGAGGTGAGCAGCCCGGCCATGTACTCGGCGGGGTGGTTCGCCTTCAGGTAGGCGGTCCAGTACGAGACCAGGCCGTACGCGGCGGAGTGCGCCTTGTTGAAGGCGTAGCCGGCGAACGGGACCAGCACGTCCCACAGGGCCTTGATCGCCTCGTCGCTGTAGCCGTTCTTCTTGGCGCCGGCCTGGAAGATGGTGAAGTTCTTCGCCAGCTCGTCGGGCTTCTTCTTGCCCATCACGCGGCGGAGGATGTCGGCCTCGCCGAGCGAGTACCCGGCGATGATCTGGGCGGCCTTCTGCACCTGCTCCTGGTAGACGATCAGACCGTAGGTGACGGCCAGGACCTCTTCGAGAGGCTCCTCCAGCTCCGGGTGGATCGGCGTGATCTCCTGGAGCTTGTTCTTGCGCAGCGCGTAGTTCGTGTGCGAGTCCATGCCCATCGGGCCCGGACGGTAGAGCGCGGAGACGGCGGAGATGTCCTCGAAGTTGTCGGGCTTCATCAGACGCAACAGCGAGCGCATGGGGCCGCCGTCGAACTGGAAGACGCCGAGGGTCTCACCGCGCTGGAGGAGTTCGAAGGTCTTCGGGTCGTCGAGCGGCAGGGCCAGCAGGTCGAGGTCGACGCCCTTGTTGGACTTCACCATCTTGACGGCGTCGTCCATGATCGTGAGGTTGCGCAGGCCGAGGAAGTCCATCTTCAGCAGGCCGAGCGACTCGCACTGCGGGTAGTCCCACTGGGTGATGGTCACGCCGTCCGTGTGCCGTACCCAGATCGGGGCGTGGTCGACGATGGGCTCGCTGGACATGATCACGCCGGCCGCGTGCACACCCATCTGGCGGACCAGGCCCTCGACGCCCTTGGCGGTGTCGATGACCTTCTTGACGTCCGGCTCGTTCTCGTACATCGCGCGGATCTCGCCGGCCTCGCTGTAGCGCGGGTGCGAGGGGTCGGTGATGCCGTTGAGGTCGATGCCCTTGCCGAGGACGTCGGCGGGCATGGCCTTGGTGAGACGGTCGCCCATCGCGTACGGGTAGCCCAGCACGCGCGCGGAGTCCTTGATGGCGTTCTTCGCCTTGATCTTGCCGTACGTGCCGATCATGGCGACCTTGTCGGCGCCGTACTTCTCCGTCACGTACCGGATCACCTCGACGCGCCTGCGCTCGTCGAAGTCGATGTCGACGTCGGGCATGGAGACGCGCTCGGGGTTGAGGAACCGCTCGAAGATCAGGCCGTGCGGGATCGGGTCGAGGTCGGTGATGCCCATCGCGTAGGCGACGATCGAGCCGGCCGCGGAGCCACGCCCCGGACCGACCGCGATGCCCTGGTTCTTCGCCCACATGATGAAGTCGGCGACGACGAGGAAGTAGCCCGGGAACCCCATCTGGATGATGACGTCCATCTCGTACTCGACCTGCTTCTGCCGGTCCTCGGGGACGCCGCCCGGGAAGCGGCGGTCCATCCCCCGGCGGACCTCCTCCTTGAACCAGGTGACCTCGGTGAAGCCGTCGGGGATGTCGAACTTCGGCATGAGGTTCTTCGCCTCGAACATGCCGGTGGTGTCGATCTGCTCGGCCACCAGGAGGGTGTTGGCGCAGCCCTCCTGCCAGGCGTCCGAGGAGTCGATGGCGTACATCTCGTCCGTGGACTTCAGGTAGTAGCCGGTGCCGTCGAAGCGGAAGCGGTCCGGGTCCGAGAGGTTCTTGCCGGTCTGGATGCACAGCAGCGCGTCGTGCGCGGTCGCCTCGTGCGCGTACGTGTAGTGCGAGTCATTGGTGACCAGCGGCGGGATGCCCAGCTTCCTGCCGATCTCCAGCAGGCCGTCACGGACCCGGCTCTCGATCTCGATGCCGTGGTCCATCAGCTCCAGGAAATAGCGGTCCTTGCCGAAGATGTCCTGGTAGTCGGCGGCCGCCTGCAGCGCCTCTTCCTTCTGGCCGAGCCGCAGCCGGGTCTGGAGCTCGCCCGAGGGGCAGCCGGTGGAGGCGATGAGCCCCTCGGACCACTGGGAGATGGTCTCCTTGTCCATCCGGGGCCACTTCTGCAGCCAGCCCTCGGCGTAGGCGTCCGAGGAGAGCCGGAAGAGGTTGTGCAGGCCCGTCGCGTTCGCCGCCCAGATCGTCTTGTGGGTGTAGCCGCCGGAACCGGACACGTCGTCGCGCTTCTGGTGCGGCTGGCCCCACTGGATCTTGCGCTTGTTGCGCCGCGACTCGGGGGCGACGTACGCCTCGATCCCGATGATCGGGGTCACGCCGGCCTTCTTCGCCGTGTGGAAGAAGTCGTAGGCCCCGTGGAGGTTGCCGTGGTCGGACATGGCGATGTGCGTCATGCCCATCTCGTTGCACGCGTCGAACATGTCCTTCAGCCGCGCGGCACCGTCCAGCAGCGAGTACTGGGTGTGGACGTGCAGGTGCGTGAACGGCGGCTTTGACACGGCTGCGGCCTCCAGGGGAAACATGGGTCGACTGGCGCCCCACCGGTTGCGGGCGGTCGGGGGGACAGCGTCGAAGTCTATGCCTGACCACTGACACGCGGACCGCTGCGCCGCGTACCTTCACGGGAGGGAAACGGGCACTCCCGCGTCCCTTCGTCCGTTGAAGACGGCACAGACGCCGTCGTACACGTCATGCACCAGGAGGCACCCAGCGATGTCGGTTCCGCAGCTCGACGACGAGCACCGCGGCGAGCAGATCCTCGCCGTCTTCGACACCGCGTTCGGCGAGCTCCTGGCCGCCGACCCGGCCGCGTTCCGCGTGAAGTTCCGGAAGATGGCGGCCTCGGCGTTCGCGTTCTACCGGGGCACGGCCGGCCTCTTCTACCACGACCTGGACGCGGAGAAGCGGGGCGGCCCGTTCCTGGACGAGCGCACCTCGCGCGTGTGGATCCACGGCGACCTGCACGCGGAGAACTTCGGCACGTACATGGACGCCAACGGCCGGCTGATCTTCAACGTCAACGACTTCGACGAGGCCTACGTGGGACCCTTCACCTGGGACCTCAAGCGCCTCTCCGCCTCCCTCGCCCTCATCGGGTACGCGAAGGCGCTCGGCGACGACCAGATCACGGAGCTGGTGGAGGTCTACGCGGGCGCGTACCGCGAGCGCATCCACGCGCTGGCCACCGGCGCGAAGAGCGACGAGGTGCCGCCCTTCACCCTGGACACCGCCCAGGGCCCCCTGCTGGACGCGCTGCGCGACGCCCGTGCGCTGACCCGCTTCGGGCTGCTGGACTCGATGACGGAGATCCGGGACTTCGAGCGTCGCTTCGCGCCCGGCGGCGGCTCCATCGAGCTGGACGCCGCCACCCGCTACAAGGTGCTCGCCGCCTTCGACGGCTACCTGGAGACGCTGCCGGAGACGTCGCTGGCCCGCCCGGACTCCTACCGGGTGAAGGACGTCGTCGGCCGCCGCGGCATCGGCATCGGCTCGGCCGGTCTGCCGTCGTACAACATCCTCCTCGAGGGCCACAGCGACGCCCTGGAGAACGATGTCGTGATCTACATCAAGCAGGCGCAGACCCCGGCCGTGTCCCGGCACATCACCGACCCGGCGATCCGCGGCTACTTCCAGCACGAGGGACACCGCACGGTGATCTCCCAGCGCGCCCTCCAGCAGCACGCGGACCCGTGGCTGGGCTGGACCGAGCTCGGCGGCGCCGGCCAGCTGGTCGCCGAGGTCTCGCCGTACGCGGTCGACCTGGACTGGGGTGACATCGACGACCCGGAGGAGATCGCGGGCGTCGTCGCCGACCTGGGCCGGGCCACCGCCACCATGCACGCGGCGGCGGACGACACCTCCGGCGAGTCCCTGGTCCCCTTCTCCACCGAGCGGGCCATCGACGCGGCGATCGCGGCCGACGAGGAGGGCTTCGCACCCCTCCTGGTCGACTTCGCTCACGGCTACGGCGCACGCGCGCGTGCCGACCACCAGATCTTCGTCGACCTGTTCCGCAACGGCCGGATTCCGGGTCTGTGACAGTAGGCCTTCTCACAGGGACTCTTTAGGGGTCCCCTACCGCGGTACGTGACACACTCTCCTCCGCTATGGACATATCCGGGACCCGCCTCAGAGCCGTACGCGCGGCGCTGTTCACGGCCTTCGTCGTGACGCTCAGCACCGCGTCGCACGTGCTGCTGTCGCGGGCCCCGCTGCCGCTCAACACGGTGGCCGCCGTCGCGGCCGCCGTGTTCGCCCTCGCTTACGCCCTCGCCGGCCGCGAGTGCGGCTTCGGGCGGATCGCCGCCTGGCTGATCCCGCTGGAACTGGCGGCCGACACCGTCTTCACCACCGGCCAGCACGTCTGTTACGGCAGGGCCGGCGGCCCGGTCGCCGGCCCGCTGGCCTCGTTCGGCTGGGACGTGCTGTGCGGCGACGGCACCCGCGTGGGCACCCCACTGGCGCAGGTCGCCGGGGGCCCCGGTCCCACAGGGCTGGGCGGACATCTCGCGCACGTCTACCCGGCCGCCGCCTGGCTGCTGCTCGCCGCGCACATCTGCGTCGGCCTGATCGCCGCCGCCTGGCTGCGCCGGGGCGAGCGGGCGCTCGTCCAGCTGCTGCGGGCGGCCACGGCGACCACCTTCCGGCCCCTGCTGATCGCGGTGGCCGCCGTGACCGTACGACGCGCCCCGGCGACCCGCCGTCTGCCGCGGCCCGCTCGCCGCGCGGCCACCGCCCGTGACCGGCTCCTCGTGCACTCCCTGGGAAGGCGTGGACCGCCGCGCTCGCCCGCCGCGGTCTGAACAGACCACGCGTCCGCACGGACTCGTCACCACGGACACGTCTGCACGGACACGTCTGCACGGACTCGTCTGCACGGACTCCTCCGCCACGGACACGTCCCCACGGACCGGGCACTCCGGGCACCACCTCAGTTCCTCAGTCCCCACACGAACTTCCGCGTACGACGCGTGCGCGTCCCTTTTGGAGATCACCATGAGCAAGCGGAACAGCGCTGCGGCGAAGACGGCGGCCCGGGAGCGGCTGCGCATCGAGCGCGAGCGCGAGGCCAAGCGCGCCAAGACCAAGCGTCAGATCATCGTGGGCCTCTCGGTCGTCGGCGTGCTGGCCGCCGCCGGCGGCATAGGCTACGCCGTCGTCCAGGCCAACAAGCCCGAGTACTGGGACCACGTCAAGAGCCAGAAGCTCGTCAAGCCCGCCAACACCACCGGCGAGGACGGCACGACCGTCGTCATCGGCAAGGCGGACGCGAAGAAGACCCTCGCGATGTACGAGGACCCGCGCTGCCCTATCTGCGCCCAGTTCGAGCAGACCGTCGGCCAGACCGTCGACAAGGACGTCGAGGCCGGCAAGTACAAGATCCAGTACGTGGGCGCCACGTTCCTCGACGACAAGCTGACCGGCGAGGGCTCGAAGAACGCGCTGAGCGCTCTCGGCGCGGCGCTGAACGTCAGCTCCGAGGCTTTCCTCGAGTACAAGACCGCGCTGTACTCGACGAAGTACCACCCCGAGGAGACCGAAGACAAGTTCAAGGACGACTCGTACCTGATCAAGGTGGCGGACACGGTCTCCGCTCTGAAGAACAACGCCAAGTTCCAGAGCGCCGTGAAGAACGGCACCTATGACAAGTGGGCGCTCGTCATGAGCGCGAAGTTCGACTCGGACAGCAAGAAGTACAACATCCAGGGAACCCCGTCCCTCGTGATGGACGGCAAGCTCATCAAGGCCGCCAACGACAACGTCCCCATGACGGTCGCCGACTACGAGACCGCGATCGGCGCGGCACTCAAGGGCTGAGCACCGGAATGCCCCGGACCGTGGAAACGGTCCGGGGCATTCCGCTTTTCCCGGCCCGGAAGCAGGCCCGCCGTCCCCCTCGAACGGGTCGGCCGGAATGCTTGCCCCGACAGCAACCGGGATTCTGCCGACAAAGTCGGAAACGAATAACAGCGCGGGCATGTCGCCACGGAGAACGGAAAACGGACCACATCACCGCATAGGGCGGAAGCCTCCACAATCATCGTGGCCGCCGCAACGATCAAGCCAAATGCGAATCCGAAACGTGCCGTTTACATCCAGTGCTCGATCCGGGTAACGTTCACGCCGCACCGAGGAAAGACGAGTTGTGGAGGAAAGATGAAATTCAAGAAAGCCCTCGTCGCGGTTGCGGCCACTACGGCGGCACTGGGAGGCATCACCGTGGGCGGGGCGACCTCCGCCAGTGCGGCCACCTTTGGATGCGGGAGCTCCGGAAACAACAATTCCAATGGTGAACTCAAAGTCGTTGTGGGGCATTTACGGAACGGCCCGTTCGCGTCGTGCACGCAGACCCAGTCCGTGGTGCCCGGCACGGCGTTCCACGCCTGGTGCGGGGTCTACAACACGTCCGGGAACTTCTGGGTGTACGGACGGGTGGGCAGCGGCCAGGTCAAGGGCTGGATCTTCTCCGAGAACCTGTCCCTGTCGTCCGGGTCGGTAAACATCTGCAGCTGAACCCGATATTCGTGACGGCCCGTCAGTTCCTTGGCGGGCCGTTTCGTTTTGCCCGGAACATTTCCGGGAGGTGTGCGAGAGGCGACCGGAGGGGGCTGCCGGCGGCTACCCGCGGGGCAGCAAGGGCCGGCCGCCGGCACAGCGGCGGGAGGCCGGCCGCGACGTCCGTCCCTCCGGACTCGGGGACCGGTGTCCGACGGGCAGCCGAAGAGCGGGCGAACTTCTTTCCGGTTCGCCCGCTCTCGGTCGTACTCGTCAGTAATCTGATTGCCCGTGACCAGTCGATACAGATCCTCCACGAGCGCCGACGTTCCGTCAGAGCGCCCCGACTCCCTCTCCCCGCGCCGCCGTACGGTCGTCAAGGCCGCGGCGGCGACCGTCGTCCTGGCCGGACCGCTCGCCGCCGCGCTCCCGGCCCGCGCCGCCGCGGAGACCCCGGCGTTCCTGCACGGCCTCGCCTCCGGCGACCCGCTTCCCGACGGCATCCTGCTGTGGACCCGGGTGACGCCCGCCGCCGAGGCGACACCGGGCTCCGGGCTCGGCCCGGACACCGAGGTGAGTTGGGTCGTCGCCACGGACAGGGCGCTGACGAACGTCGTCAACAAGGGCTCGACCACCGCCACCGCGGCCTCCGACCACACCGTCAAGGCCGACATCCGCGGCCTCCAGCCGGCCACCGACTACTACTTCCGCTTCTCGGCGGGCGGCGCCCAGACCCCGGTGGCGCGTACCCGCACCGCGCCGGCGGCGGACGCCGCCGTCACGGGTCTGCGCTTCGGCGTGGTCTCCTGCGCCAACTGGGAGGCCGGCTACTTCTCCTCGTACCGCCACCTCGCGGCCCGCGGCGACCTGGACGCCTGGCTGCATCTCGGCGACTACATCTACGAGTACGGCACGGGCGAGTACGGAGCCCGCGGCGCCGTCGTACGGCAGACCTCGCCCACCCACGAGATCCTCACGCTCGCCGACTACCGCACCCGGCACGGCAAGTACAAGACGGACCCCGACCTACAGGCCCTGCACGTGAAGGCCCCGGTCATCGCGATATGGGACGACCACGAGTTCGCCAACGACACCTGGTCGGGCGGCGCCGAGAACCACACCGAGGGCGCGGAGGGCGCCTGGTCCGCCCGTCAGGCGGCCGCGAAGCAGGCCTACTTCGAATGGATGCCGGTCCGGCCCGCGATCGCCGGCACCACCTACCGCCGGCTGCGCTTCGGCAAGCTCGCCGATCTCTCCCTGCTGGATCTGCGTTCCTTCCGCTCCCAGCAGGTCAAGGTCGGCAACGGCACGGTCGACGACCCGGACCGCACGATCACCGGGCGCGCCCAGCTGGACTGGCTGAAGACCGGGCTGAAGGCGTCGGACACCACCTGGCGGCTGGTCGGCAACTCGGTGATGATCTCGCCGTTCGTCATCGGCTCGCTCTCCGCGGACCTGTTCAAGCCGCTCGCCAAGCTGCTCGGCCTGCCGCAGGACGGCCTCGGCCTCAACACCGACCAGTGGGACGGCTACACCGACGACCGTCGCGAGCTCCTCGCCCACCTGCGCGCGAACGCCATCCGCAACACCGTGTTCCTCACCGGTGACATCCACATGGCGTGGGCCAACGACGTGCCGGTGGACGCCGGGACGTACCCGCTGTCGGCCTCGGCCGCCACCGAGTTCGTGGTCACGTCGGTGACCTCCGACAACCTCGACGACATCGTGAAGGTGCCCGAGGGCACGCTCACCGCGATCGCCTCGCCGGTCATCCGGGCCGCGAACCGGCACGTCCACTTCGTCGACACGGACCGCCACGGCTACGGCGTCCTGGACATCACCGCCGACCGCGCGCAGATGGACTACTACGTGCTGTCCGACCGCACCAGCGCCACCGCGACCTCCTCCTGGCAGCGCTCCTACCGCACCCGCAGCGGTACCCAGAAGGTGGAACGGACGTACGACCCCGTCTAGGGCGCGTAGCCGCTACAGGCTCTCGAGGAAGCCGAGCGCCACCCGCCAGGTGGCCTCGGCCGCCTCCTCGTCGTAGTCGGGCAGCCCGGGGTCGGTGTACAGGTGCCCCGCGCCCGCGTACCGGTAGACCTCCACGTCGGCGCCGGCCCGGCCCATCTGGAGGTACCAGGCGCTCAGCCAGTCGTCGGTCTCGAACGGGTCCGGCTCCGCGACGTGCAGCTGCACCGGGAGGTCGTCCACCGAGACGTTCGGCGCGAGGTCCGAGGTGCCGTGCAGAAGGAGCAGGCCGCGCGCCTTGTCGTCGCCGAGGGCGAGGGTCTGGGCGATCGACGCGCCGAGCGAGAACCCGGCGTACACCAGCCCGCGCTCGGAGTAGGGCGCGGCGGCCAGCACGGCTCTCTTCAGCAGCTCGTCCTTGCCGATCTCCTCGTTGTACGCCATGCCCTCCTCGACCGTGTCGAACGTGCGCCCCCCGAAGAGGTCCGGCGTCCGGACCTCGTGCCCGGCGGCACGCAGCCGGTCCGCCGCGGCGCGCACCGCCGGCCGCGGACCATAGGTCGAGTGAAAGAGCATGATGTTCATGCGCCCATGGTGCCAGCCCGCACCGACAGCCCCCGGCGTGCGCCTCTTCACACAAGTCACAGGTTCAGGACCCCGCCGGCTCGGTTACGTTCGAAGGCATGGAGAACCTGCTCCGCCCCGTGATCGTGGTGGGCGGCTCGGTGGTGCTGACCGTCCTCATCAGCTGGGCCACCGACCGCCTGCTGTCCAAAGCCGACCGACGGCACCCGGAGACCCCGCTGTGGGGTCTGCTGCGCCGCGGCCGCATCCCGTACCAGCTGGTGCTGTGCGCGGCGATGCTCAGAGGGTCCTACGACGAGGCGCAACTGCTGGACGACCACAAGGTGGCCATCGGCCGCACCCTCACCCTGGTGCTGATCGGCGCGGCGGCCTGGCTGGTGATCCGCATCGCGGGGGCGGTCGTCGAGACGTCGTACTCGCGCTACGCGCGCATGCACCGCGACGCGGCCCGGGTCCGGCGGGTGCGGACCCAGGTGTCGCTGATCATGCGGGTGGTCTCGGCCGTCGTCGGCGTGGTCGCCGCGGCCTCGATGCTGCTGACGTTCCCCGCCATGCGCGCGGCGGGCGCCTCGCTGCTGGCCTCGGCCGGGATTCTCGGCATCGTCGCCGGTGTGGCCGCCCAGTCGACGCTGAGCAACTTGTTCGCCGGCCTGCAGATCGCCTTCGGCGACATGGTCCGCATCGGCGACACGGTCGTGGTGGACGGCGAATGGGGCACGGTCGAGGAGATCACCCTGACCTTCCTGACCGTGCGGACCTGGGACGAGCGCCGGATCACGATGCCCGTGTCGTACTTCACCTCGAAGCCCTTCGAGAACTGGTCGCGCGGCACCCCCCAGATGACGGGCATCGTCTACTGGCACGTCGACCACGCGGCGCCCGTGGAGGCGATGCGCGAGAAGCTGCGCGACATCCTGCGCGAGTGCCCGGCCTGGGACGGCCGCGCCTGCGGTCTCGACGTCACCGACACCACGCCCAACACCATGCAGGTGAGGGCCCTGGTCACGGCCAAGGACGCCGACGACATCTGGACGGTGCGCGTCGCGGTCCGCGAGCAGATGATCCGCTGGCTGTCCAAGGAGCACCCGTACGCGCTTCCCCGGGTCAACACGGCTGACGCGGCGCTGCCTCCGGGGCGGCTCCCGGGCCAGTCCGCCTCGCCCGACGGCGCGGCCCGCCGCGTCCACGAGCCTCGCTGACGAACCGCTGCCCCACGGCTGTCGCGTTCCCTCACCGTGAAGAAACCGGCCCCGCCCGCCTCCCGTCCGAGGCCGGGCGGGGCCCGCTCGCTCACCTGAGGCTGCGCACGTCCAGGTGCCGCAGCACGCGGTCCACGATCTCCGGGTCGGCGCCCGGCTCGCTGCGCGCCGCGACCACCTCGTGCCGTGCCGCGCTCAGCATCTCCCCCTGGATGCGGCGCACCCGCTTCAGCCGGCGCACGCGCTGATCGTGCCCCTCCCGCCGCTCGTCCTCGCCCACGTCCGGGCTGATCCGCAGTCCGATGTCGAAGGCCCTGCGCAGCATCTGCTCGGACAGTTCCTCCGACAGGTCCTCCTCTGCCTCGATCTCCCGCAGCCGCTGCTTCGCCGCCTTGGCCGCGCGCACCGCCAGTTCCTTCTCGAACTCCTTCTCCCGGTCGGTGTCCGACCGGACGTCGAGCCGCTTCACCAGCCAGGGCAGGGTCAGCCCCTGGAGGACCAGCGTCGCCATGATCACGCCGAACGCGATGAAGACGATCTCGTCCCGGTCGGGAAAGGGGCCGCCGTCGTCGGTCTTCAGCGGAACGGCCAGCGCCAGCGCCACCGAGGCCACCCCCCGCATCCCCGACCACCACATGACGAGGGTCTCCCGCCAGTTGGTCGGGATGTCCTCCAGGTGATCCTTCCTGGCGTGCAGCCGTTGCGTCAGCCATGTCGCCGGCAGCAGCCACAGCAGGCGTACGACGACGACGACCGCCACGATCACCGCCGCCCACCCGAGCATCTCCCCCCACCGCCCGGACGCCGTGCGGATCGCGTTGTGCAGCTCCAGGCCGATCAGCCCGAACGCGACGCCCGTGACCAGCGTGTCGATGATGTCCCAGAAGGTGTGGCCGGCCAGGCGGGTCAGCACGTCGTCGGGGTCGGTGGCGTACTCGGCGAGGAACAGCGCGGTGGTCAGCACCGCCAGCACCCCGGACCCGTGGAACTCCTCCGCCAGGACGTAGGAGGCGTACGGCACCAGGAGCGTCAGGCCGATCTGGAGCGTCGTGTCCCCGAGGACGTCCAGCAGTCGGTTCGCGCCCCAGCCGAGCGCGACGCCCACCGCGACCGCGACCACCGCGGACAGCACCAGGTCGAGTCCGGCCCGCCACGGGGAGAACGTTCCGCTCACGGCGGCGGCGATCGCGACGTGGTACAGCACGATGGCCGTCACGTCGTTGAACAGCCCCTCGCCCTCCAGGATGGAGACCAGCCGACGGGGCAGCCCGAGCTGTCCGGCCACCGCGGTCGCCGCCACCGGGTCGGGCGGCGCGACCAGCGCCCCGAGCGCCACCGCGGCGGCCACCGGCAGCCCCGGCACGATCGAGTGGGCCACGGCGGCCACGCAGACCGTGGTGACGAACACCAGCGCCACGGCCAGCAGGAAGATGGGCCGCACATTCGCCGCGAACTGCCGCCACGAGGTCCGCCGTACCGCCGCGTACAGCAGCGGCGGCAGCAGGAGCGGCAGAATCAGATCCGGCGGGATCTCCACGTTGGGCACGAAGTCGAGCACCGCGAGGACTATCCCGAGCAGGGTCATCAGCACCGGAGCGGGCAGTCCGAACCGGTCCCCGACCGGGACGC
This sequence comes from Streptomyces sp. SAS_272, assembly GCF_052543235.1. Lineage (NCBI taxonomy): Bacteria > Bacillati > Actinomycetota > Actinomycetes > Kitasatosporales > Streptomycetaceae > Streptomyces > Streptomyces sp. SAS_272. Next base: position 81,573 of record NZ_JBMNDR010000032.1, read on the forward strand.
TCACCACGGCCCCGAGCAACAGGACGAACAGCAGGGCCAACTGGTCCACGGTCAGCGCTCCGGGTCTAGACGATCAATGCATCCAGGCCTTCAGCGTCGCACGCCCGCCGTCCGCTACAGCGAACGGCGCATGGACCGATGCGGAATGCCCGCCTCCAGGTCCTCGGGCCCGTAGGGCGTGTACCCCAACCGCTCGTAGAAACCCAGCGCCCGAGTCTGTGCGTGCAGGTCCACGGCCGAGAGCCCCCGCGCGCGTGCCGCCTCCTCGACGGCCCGCACCAGCGCGACCCCGACGCCCAGCCCGCGCGCCTCGCGCGTCACGGCGAGCCGCCCGAGCGAACCCACCGACGGGTCGCCTCCGGTCCTCGCCGAGGCCGCGTCGCCGTACAGCAGTCGGCCGGTCCCGAGCGCTACCCCGTCCTCCCGGACCGCGAGCAGGTGCACGGCGCCGGCGTCGTGCTCGTCGTACTCCAGGTCCTCGGGGACGCCCTGTTCGCCGACGAAGACCTCCTTGCGCACCGCGAAGCACGCCTCCCGGTCGGCGAGGTCCTCGGCGACGCGCACCGTGCAGGCGGGCGTGCCGGTCATCCGTAGGTCTCCTCGCGGACCTGGTCCAGGGCCTTCTGCAGGTCCTCGGGGTAGTCGCTGGCGAACTCCGCCCACTGTCCGTCGCCGGGATGCTCGAAGCCCAGCCGCACGGCGTGCAGCCACTGCCGGGTCAGGTGCAGCCGCTTGGAGAGCGTCGGGTCCGCCCCGTACGTCAGGTCGCCCACGCAGGGGTGGCGGTGGGCGGCCATGTGCACGCGGATCTGGTGCGTGCGGCCCGTCTCCAGCTTCACGTCCAGCAGGGAGGCCGCGCGGAAGGCCTCGATCAGGTCGTAGTGCGTGACGGAGGGCTTGCCCTCGGCGGTGACCGCCCACTTGTAGTCGTGCTGGGGATGACGGCCGATGGGCGCGTCGATCGTGCCGCTGGTGGGGTCGGGGTGGCCCTGGACGAGCGTGTGGTAGCGCTTGTCGACCGTGCGCTCCTTGAACTGGCGCTTGAGCGAGGTGTAGGCGCGCTCGGACTTGGCGACCACCATCAGCCCGGAGGTGCCGACGTCGAGCCGGTGCACGATGCCCTTGCGCTCGGCTGCGCCCGAGGTGGAGATGCGGAAGCCGGCCGCGGCCAGCCCGCCGATGACGGTGGGGCCGCTCCAGCCGGGCGAAGGATGCGCGGCCACGCCGACGGGCTTGACGATCACGACCACGTCGTCGTCGTCGTGCACGATCTCCATGCCCTCGACCGGCTCGGCGACGATCTGCACGGGCGCTGGGGCCTGCGGCATCTCGACCTCCAGCCAGGCCCCGCCGCTGACCCGCTCGGACTTGCCGACCACCGAGCCGTCGACCGTGACCTTCCCCGCCGCGGCCAGCTCGGCGGCCTTCGTACGGGAGAAGCCGAACATGCGGGAGATGGCGGCGTCGACGCGCTCGCCCTCCAGGCCGTCCGGCACGGGCAGGGTACGGATCTCGGGAATCGTGCTCACCCGTCGAGTATGCAGGACGACCGCGACACCGCCGTACGGGCCTGTGGACGACCGGAGGCCGCCCGGCCCGGGTCAGTCCTTGTGGACGGTCCCGTCCGGGTCGAGTCCCTTGAAGGAGAGCAGGACGATCAGGATGCCCCCGCACACGATCGCCGAGTCGGCGAGGTTGAAGACCGCGAAGTGCTTCGGCGCGATGAAGTCCACGACCGCGCCCTCGAAGACGCCGGGCGCCCGGAAGATCCGGTCGGTGAGGTTGCCCAGCGCGCCGCCCAGCAGCAGACCGAGCGCGACCGCCCAGGGCAGGCTGTACAGCTTGCGCGCGAGCCGGGCGATCACCACGATCACCGCTGTGGCGATCACCGTGAAGATGACCGTGAAGGCCTCGCCGAAGCCGAAGGCCGCGCCTGCGTTGCGGATGGCCTCGAACCGCAGCCAGTCCCCGACGATGTCGATCGGCGCGTGGTGCTCCAGCTTGGCGACCACGATCATCTTGCTGACCAGGTCGAGTGCGTACGCGAAGGCGGCGACGGCGAAGAGCACGGCGATGCGGCGCTTGCCCCTGGGCCGCGTCCCGGCGCTCTCCTGCTCGCCCGGGCCGGACGACTGCTCCGGCTCGGACCCCGCCTCTGGGGTGTCCGGCGTACCGATGACGCGCTCCGCCTCTGCCACGTGAGTCCCTCAACCTAGGTACCTGACTGAGGACGAGGGTACGGCACACCCCCCGCCTGCCAGGCGATCAGTACCGCCGCTCCTGCTTCTGCTTGCACTCGACGCACAGCGTGGCCCTCGGGAAGGCCTGCATCCGGGCCTTCCCGATGGCGTTGCCGCAGTTCTCGCACAGCCCGTAGGTGCCGGCGTCCAGCCGTTCCAGGGCGTGTTCGGTCTGGATCAGCATCTCGCGCGCGTTGGCGGCCAGCGCCAGTTCGTGCTCGCGCGTGATGTTCTTGGTGCCGGTGTCGGCCTGGTCGTCGCCCGCGCCGTCCCCCGAGTCCCGCATCAGCCCCGTCAGGGCGGCCTCGGACGCGGCCAGCTCCGCTCGCAGCCGCGCCTGCTCGGAGTCGAGCTCCGTGCGGGCCTCCTCGGCCTCCTCCGGCGTCCACGGCTCCTCGCCGGGGCGTACCGCCAGTTCGCCCGGCTCCGCCGCGGCGAGGCGTGCCTTGGGGACGGCGGTCTTCGCCGCCGTGGCCGTACCCGGAGTCTTCTTCGCAACCACAGTCGTGGCTCCCGTCTGCTCCGCGGCCGAGGCCGCGCCCACCTTCTTGGCCGTGTTCTTCCTGCCCGCGCTCGTCGCGGCCACGCTCTTCGCGCCGGCCGCCTTCCTGGCCGCCGCCTTCTTGGCGGTGGCCTTCACCGCCGCCGACTTCGGCGCGGCGGCTCTCTTCGAGGCGGTCTTCCGGGCGGTCGTCCGTTTCGCGGCCGCCTTCCCGGCCGTCTCCTCCACGGCCACCTGCTTCCCGGCGGTCCCACCGGCGGGGGCGTCCTTCGGGGCGGCGCCAGACTTCGCCGACGCCTTCCCGGCCGCCGCCTTCGTGACCGGCTTCATGACCGCCTTCGTGTCCGGCTTCTTCGTCCCGGCGGCCGCCGACGGCCGCCCGGAATTCACCGCTGTCACGGCCTTCACGTCCTCGGCCGCGCCGCCGGGGTCGTCCGTGGTCGTGCCGGACGCCGGCTGCTGTACGGCGGTCTTTTTCGCCACCATGGCCGCGGCCCCTTCACATTTTGTGATCTTGCACGCAAATCGTGCTGGGACGATAAATCGACTTGGAGCCCGCGGCAACGGGGCACACCGCCAGATTCGCCCTCCTCGCGCACGCCACGCGGGGGGCCTGCATCCGTTGTGCCCAGCTCCCCGCCGGGTAATCCGCCGCACCGGGCACGCCGGCCCGCGGCCACGCGCGGCATCGCGCCCGGCGGCCGTTCGGGGCATCCGGGACCAGGCCGCGGGCCGCGCTCGGGGCCCCCGAAAAGCGGTCGGCCGCCGTCGCCGGGGGGCCGTACACTGGGCGGAGCGAAAAGCGTGGATGGGGACGAGTAGCGGCGTACGCAGCCCAGAGCGACCCGGGGACGGTGAGAGCCCGGGGGCGAGCGCGACGTGAAGATCACCCCGGAGCCGCCGGAGGAAGGCCCCCAGGGGGCTGGTAGAACCGGCATCGCGACCCCAATGAGGGGGCTCCCCGGCGCGCAGCGCGCACCGGAGGGCCAAGGAGGGTGGTACCGCGGGAGCGCGCCGCACACGGCGTCCACAGGCAAGAAGGCTCTCGTCCCTCCGACGGAAGGCAGTACGTCCGCCGGAGGAAGATCGATGACGCAGTACCGTCAGGTGCCCGCCCAGGTCGACCTGCCCGCCCTCGAGCACGCGGTGCTCGAGTTCTGGCGCGAGCAGAAGATCTTTGCCAAGAGCCTGGAGCAGTCCGAGGGACGCCCCGAGTGGGTGTTCTACGAGGGTCCGCCCACCGCCAACGGCATGCCGGGCGCCCACCACATCGAGGCGCGCGTCTTCAAGGACGTCTTCCCCCGCTTCCGCACCATGCGCGGCTACCACGTGGCCCGCAAGGCCGGCTGGGACTGCCACGGCCTGCCGGTCGAGCTCGCGGTCGAGAAGGAGCTCGGCTTCAGCGGCAAGCAGGACATCGAGGCGTACGGCATCGCCGAGTTCAACGCCAAATGCCGGGAGTCCGTGCTCCGCCACACCGACGCCTTCTCCGACCTGACGACCCGCATGGGCTACTGGGTCGACCTCGACGACGCCTACGTCACGATGGACCCCGAGTACATCGAGTCGGTCTGGTGGTCGCTGAAGGAGATCTTCGACAAGGGCCTGCTGGTCCAGGACCACCGCGTCGCCCCCTGGTGCCCCCGCTGCGGCACCGGCCTCTCCGACCACGAGCTGGCCCAGGGATACGAGACGGTCGTCGACCCGTCCGTGTACGTCCGTTTCCCGCTCACCTCCGGTCCGCTCGCCGGCGAAGCCGCCCTCCTGGTGTGGACGACGACCCCCTGGACGCTGGTCTCCAACACGGCCGTGGCCGCGCACCCCGAGGTCGCCTACGTCGTGGCGACCGACGGCCAGGAGAAGCTCGTGGTGGCCGAGCCGCTGGTCGCCAAGGCGCTCGGCGAGGGCTGGGAGACCACCGGCCAGACCTTCACCGGCGCCGAAATGGAGCGCTGGACCTATCAACGTCCGTTCGAGCTGGTGGAGTTCCCGGAGCCCGCCCACTACGTGGTGAACGCCGAGTACGTCACCACCGAGGACGGCACGGGTCTGGTCCACCAGTCGCCCGCCTTCGGTGAGGACGACCTCAAGGTCTGCCGCGCCTACGGCCTTCCCGTGGTGAACCCCGTCCGCCCGGACGGCACGTTCGAGGAGTCCGTCCCGATGGTCGGCGGCGTCTTCTTCAAGAAGGCGGACGAAAAGCTCACCGAGGACCTCCAGCAGCGCGGCCTCCTCTTCCGGCACATCCCGTACGAGCACAGCTACCCGCACTGCTGGCGCTGCCACACCGCGCTCCTGTACTACGCGCAGCCGTCCTGGTACATCCGCACCACCGCCGTCAAGGACCGCCTCCTCCAGGAGAACGAGGACACCAACTGGTTCCCGGACACGGTCAAGCACGGCCGGTACGGGGACTGGCTGAACAACAACATCGACTGGGCGCTGTCCCGCAACCGCTACTGGGGCACCCCGCTGCCGATCTGGCGCTGCGAGGACGACCACCTCACCGTCGTCGGCTCCCGCGCGGAGCTCACCCAGCTGACCGGCACCGACCAGTCCGAGCTGGACCCGCACCGCCCGTTCATCGACGACGTCACCTTCGCGTGCCCCGAGTGCGCGAAGACGGCCACGCGCGTGCCCGAGGTGATCGACGCCTGGTACGACTCGGGCTCCATGCCGTTCGCGCAGTGGGGATACCCGTACAAGAACAAGGACCTGTTCGAGGCGCGCTACCCGGCGCAGTTCATCTCCGAGGCCATCGACCAGACCCGGGGCTGGTTCTACACGCTGATGGCCATCGGCACCCTGGTCTTCGACAAGTCGTCCTACGAGAACGTCGTCTGCCTCGGGCACATCCTCGCCGAGGACGGCCGCAAGATGTCCAAGCACCTGGGCAACATCCTGCAGCCGATCCCGCTGATGGACCAGCACGGCGCCGACGCGGTCCGCTGGTTCATGGCGGCAGGCGGCTCGCCCTGGGCGGCCCGCCGGGTGGGCCACGGCACCATCCAGGAGGTCGTCCGCAAGACGCTCCTGACGTACTGGAACACGGTCGCCTTCCAGGCGCTGTACGCCCGGACGTCCGGCTGGGCGCCGGGCGAGGCCGATCCGGCCCCGGCCGACCGCCCGGTCCTGGACCGCTGGCTGCTGTCCGAACTCCACGCCCTCACCGACCAGGTGACGCAGTCGCTGGAGGCGTACGACACCCAGCGCGCCGGCAAGCTGCTCTCGGCGTTCGTGGACGACCTGTCCAACTGGTACGTCCGCCGTTCCCGCCGACGCTTCTGGCAGGGCGACAAGGCGGCGCTGCGCACCCTGCACGAGGTCGTGGAGACGGTCACCAAGCTGATGGCCCCGCTGACCCCGTTCATCACCGAGCGGGTCTGGCAGGACCTGGTCGCCCCCGTCACCCCGGGCGCCCCGGAGTCCGTGCACCTGTCGGACTGGCCGGAGGCGGACCTCTCGGCGATCGACCCGGAGCTGTCGAAGCAGATGGTCCTGGTCCGCCGCCTGGTGGAGCTGGGCCGCGCCACGCGCGCGGAGTCCGGCGTCAAGACCCGCCAGCCGCTGCGCCGCGCGCTCATCGCGGCCACGGGATTCGACGCGCTCTCCCCGGCACTGCACGCGCAGATCACCGAGGAGCTGAACGTCGAGTCCCTGGCGTCCCTCTCCGAGGTCGGCGGCTCGCTGGTGGACACCACCGCCAAGGCGAACTTCCGCGCCCTGGGCAAGCGGTTCGGCAAGCGCGTCCAGGACGTGGCCAAGGCCGTCGCGAACGCCGACGCGGCCGCGCTGTCCCTCGCCCTGCGCGAGGGCACGGCATCGGTCGAGATCGACGGCGAGACGATCACTCTGGCCCCCGACGAAGTGATCATCACGGAGACCCCGCGCGAGGGCTGGTCGGTGGCCTCCGACTCCGGCGCCACCGTCGCCCTCGACCTGGAGATCACCGAGGAGCTGCGCCGCGCGGGCCTGGCCCGGGACGCCATCCGCCTGATCCAGGAGGCCCGCAAGAACAGCGGCCTCGACGTCGCCGACCGCATCGCGCTCCGCTGGACGGCGACCGACCCGGGAGCCGTCGACGCCCTGGACGGGCACGCCGGCCTGATCGCCGACGAGGTCCTCGCCACGGACTTCGCCCGGGGTGAGGCGGACGACACCTACGGCGCCCCGTTCACCGACGAGGCGCTGACGCTGACGTTCCGCCTGCGCAAGGCGTAGGGCCGTACGCCGCGGGGCCCGGATCCCTGAGGGATCCGGGCC